>JAEUAF010000194.1 GCA_019695485.1 Sorangium sp. | reverse complement strand
AGTCCGGGCTCCGGGGGCGCAGCTGGCGGCGCGCTGGGCGCCGCGGGTGGCCCGGGCACCGGCGGAGCGAGCGCTGCCGCGGGTAAGCCAGGCACGGGCGGATCGAATGCCGCCGCAGGCAGTCCCGGCACGGGCGGATCGAATGCCGCGGGAAGCCCCGGCACCGGCGGGTCGAATGCCGCGGGAAGCCCAGGCACCGGCGGAGCGAACGCCGCCGCGGGCATGTCCGGCGTTGCCGGATCCGGCAGTGCAGGCTCTCCTGGCACGCCCACTGCGGCCGGCAATCCGAACGGCTCGTGTAGCAGCGGAGTCCCCGCGCGCGGTAAGGCCGCTGACACCTCAGCGCCGACCACGGTCGTGGGCACCGGTAGCGCGAGTAGTTGCACGTTCAGCGCGCTCAGCGCGGCGGTCACCAAGGGCGGCGTCGTCACCTTCAATTGTGGCAGCACGCCCACCACGATTTTGGTCACGGCCACACTGAACGTCCCCATCACCAAGGACACCGTCATCGATGGCGGCAACAAGATCACGCTGGATGGCGGCGGCACGACCCAAATTCTTCGCTTCGACAGCCCGAATTTCCAGGCCACGGAGAGCAGCCTCACTCTGCAACACCTCACGCTGACGAACGGAAAGGCCACGCCGACCGAGGCTATCCCCACCGCCCCTGCGCCTTGCTCGCAAGGTTTCAACGACGGACAAGGCGGCGCCCTCTACATGCGCGACGGCAATCTCAACGTGATCGACTCGATTTTCACCAATAATCAAGCCGCGCCCTTGGGGCCCGATACGGGCGGTGGCGCCATCTACGTGCTCGGCAGCAAGCACGGGGTGGTCATTGCGCACAGTACGTTCAGCAACAACTCGGCGAGCAACGCGGGCGGGGTCGGCGGTCTTTTCGCCGAGCTTCAGATTTACGACAGCCTATTTACCGGCAACAAGGCCATTGGGCACGATGCCAACAACAACGAGCCGAGCAAGTGCTCGGTCATGAACAACGACCAAAACGAGACCGGATCTGGCGGCAACGGCGGCGCCATCTACAGCGACGGCAACTCGGTGAACGTCACTTTGTGCGGCGACGCGATTCTGAACAACGCCGCAGGGACCAACGCCTTTGGCGGCGGCCTCTTTTTCACGAGCAACAATATGGGGGGCACCCTCAGCATCCAGGACACGACCATGACCGGCAATACGGGCGGCCATTGGACGAACGTGTCCACGGGTAGCATGACCAACGCGGGCAGCGCCGTCGGCACCAACTGCAAGAGCCTCAGCATCGCCAATTCCCAGATTCAGGGGGTCCCCTGAAGCGTGATATGACTGTCACGCATGTCGAACCCCCAACCTGAAGCGCCGCCGCAGGGCGGGCCTCTCGCTGTCCCGCTGCCTTGGGACTTGGTCGCGTCCGGATATGTGGACGAGAACGTGGCGCACTTCGAGCGCTACGCCGGCGATGCGCTGCGTTTGGCCGAGCTCCAGCCGGCGGATGTGATCGCCGACATCGCGACTGGACCGGGCACTTTGGCGCTGTTGGCGAGCCCCTTGGTCGCAAGGGTCGAGGCGTTGGACTTCTCGGCCGTGATGCTGACCGAGCTCCGCGCGCGCCTTGCCGCGCGAGGCATCACGAACGTGGGGGTTCAGCAAGGGGACGGGCAAGTGCTGCCCTACGCCGACGCGAGCTTCGACAAGGCGTTCTCGATGTTCGGCCTGATGTTCTTTCCTGATCGTGCGCGTGGCTTTGCCGAACTTCGGCGCGTGCTGCGCGTGGGCGGGCGCTCGCTGGTCTCTAGCTGGCAATCGGCCGCGCGCGTGCCCGCGTTGCTCGCCGTGTTCGAGGCCATGGCGGCAGAGCTCCCAACCTTGCCTCAGAGCAGCGGAAAGGCACCCCTCTCGGATCCGGATGAGTTTCGCGTCGAGATGTCGGCGGCGGGCTTCGAGGTTCAGGTGCACGAGGTGATCCACGCCGTCGAGGCGGAGAGCCTGGAGCGTTTCTGGCGCGGCATGCGCCGCTCACTCGCTCCGCTAGTGCTGCTCGAGCACAAGCTTGGCCCTGAGCCTTTCGACGCGCTCGCGATGGGGATCTATCGGCGCTTGCGCGAGCGCCTGGGCGACGGGCCACTCCGCATGGAAATGCCGGCGTGGCTCGGCGTGGGGCGCGCGGTCTAGCTCGCGCGACGTTCGGTCGGCTTGTTTGTACGCTGGGCCGACCGCACTCAGCTTTCTTGGCCGCTGCCCGGGGTAGCGAGGAAGAATGCGTGCCGCGAAAGCCACCATGCTTCAAACCCACCCTGTTCAAAGCGTCTTCAAGTTCACGCCGCCGCCCGTTTGGTACGTCACGAATGGCGATCTAACGGTTGGTCCGGTGGAAACCGGTCTCCTGGTGCGCGGCGTGGAACACGGACGCGTCCCGGATTTTTGCCACGTGCGCGCCTTCTCGGGCGACTGGCGAACCCTCTATGGCGTGCGTGAGATCGCGGCGCTCGGGCGAAAAGTGAGCAGCGAGCCGAGCCACGAGCAGTTCGCAGAGTGGGGGCGTTCGGTCGAGCGCGTGCGCGACGAGGACGAGATGTGTCACACGGTGACTTGGCTCGCATTGACGGCAACCAGCGCCGAGAGCGCGATGTTTCACTATCGAGGGCGTCACGGTCGTACCCTGTTCACGCGCTCTGTCGTCGGGCCGATGTCGAACGCGCGGCTCGGCTACCCGCTGTCGGAGTTCGACTTGGTGCTGCGCTCGGCGCGCCGCGGGATCCCTGTGCAAGGGCCGCCCTACGGGCCCGTCGAAGATGAGCTCTCCAAACGCTTCGCATCGAGTCATGGCGGCGTCGGTGCCGCAGCCATGATCCCGATTTTCGTGGGCGGCGCGCTGGCCGCGATGCTGGAGCTCTCGCGCCCTGGGCATGCCTTTCGGCGCAGCGATCTTCAGCGCGCGGAGCGCATCGCGCAGCGTGCGCTCAGGGTTCAGTCCTGACGCTTAGCCGTCGAGCAGCGCGCGGAGCTCTGCGGCGCTGAGCTTGGCGGAGCGGTCGCTTTCCTCGAGCAGGGAATCGGCGAGCTCGCGCTTCGTGCGGTGCAGATCGAGGATCCGCTCCTCGATGGTGTGCGCCGTGATCAGCCGGTAAACCGTGACCGGGCGAGTCTGACCGATGCGGTGCGCGCGATCGGAGGCCTGCGCTTCGACGGCCGGGTTCCACCAGGGGTCGAGGTGAACCACGTAGTCGGCGCCCGTGAGATTCAGCCCGAACCCGCCCGCGCGCAAGCTGATCAGGAAGAGGTCGCCGTCGCCCGCCTGAAAGGCTTCCACCGCCGCCTTGCGTTGCGGGAGGGGAGTGCTGCCGTCGAGGTACTGATAGCTGATGTTGCGTTGATCGAGGGCGCTGCGCACCAGGCTCAGCATGTCCACGAATTGGCTGAAAACGAGGGCACGATGGCGCCCCTCGATCAGCTCTTCGACGAGCTCGAGAAAGCTCGCAAGCTTCGAGCTCTCTTGCGTGGCGCCCGGCGCCACGAGTTCAGGATGGCAGCAGAGTCGGCGCAGGCGCGTGATCTCAGCGAGCACCTGGAAGTTTGCGCGCGCCGCGGCCTGATCGGGCCGCTTCGTTGGATTGTCGACGAGCCCGTCGGCGTTGACGCTTAGCTTGGCGAGCGCCGAGCGGCGCAGCGTTTCGTAGAGCGTGGCCTCGGCGGGCGTGAGCGTAACCGTGCGACGCACCTCGGTGAGCTCCGGCAGCTCCTGCAGGACCTGTGCTTTCGTGCGTCTGAGGACGAACGGTTGGATGAGTCGGCGTAGTTTGCGGCGTGCCGCGCTGCCCACCTCGCCTTCGGCCTCCAGCGGGAAGCGCCGGGCAAACGCGGTGCGCGAGCCCAACAAGTCGGGCATCAGGAACTGAAAGATGCCGAACAGATCGCCCACGTGATTTTCGACGGGCGTTCCAGTGAGCGCGATGCGCATGCCGGCATCGAGACCCGCCGCCGCCCGCGCGCGCAAGCTATCGGCGTTCTTGATGAACTGCGCTTCGTCGAGCACTGCTGTCGCAAAGGGTCGCGCTTGAAGCTTGGCCGCGTCTTGCTGGAGTAACGCATAGCTCGTGATGAGCACATGGCCCGCGCCCAAGTCTTCAAGCTCTGTGTCGCGACCGCTGCCCAAGAACCAGCGCACTTTTAGCGCCGGGGCGAAGCGAGCGATCTCGTCCCGCCAGTTGTCGCAGACTGAGCTCGGCGCCACCACCAGCTGTGGACCGAGCTTCATACGGTGCAACAGCAAAGCCAGCACTTGGATCGTCTTGCCGAGGCCCATGTCGTCGGCGAGGCAGGCTCCGAGCTCGAGCTCAGCGAGCCGCGCGAGCCAGCGAAATCCCTCCTCCTGATAGCCCCGGAGTTCTGCCTCGAGTCGGCGTGGAATTGGGAACTTGCGCTCGAAGGCGCTGACGAGGCGCTGGCGAAACGCCTTGGTTTCCTCGTCGAGCGTGAACCCGGGGGTCGCGGTGAGCTCCTCCAGGGCGGACAGCGCGCTCTTGGCGAGTGCGACGCCCTTGGTCTTCGATTTTCCGGTCCCGCGCACATCGCTCTGTGCGGCGTTGAGACCGTCGAGCGCATCGCGCAGCTCCTGCTCGAGCTCCACATAGTCGCCGCTCGCAAGGCGAATGAAGCGCCCGGGCTGGTCGGTGAGCAAGGTCAACAGCTC
>JAEUAF010000176.1 GCA_019695485.1 Sorangium sp. | reverse complement strand
GCGCAGACACAGGCGGCGCAGACAGCTGGGCGGGCGGCAGGGCAGGGGTCGTCGCCGAAGCTCTCGGCTATGGGGAGCGAGCTGCAGCCCAGGCGCCCGCAGGCACGGCAGCAGCGGAGTGCGGCCGGACGCGGCGAACCAACCCATCCAGCGTGGCGCTGTCAGGCAAAAAGGCCGATCGGCCCATCGTCACCATCCGTGGCCAGGCCAAGTCGCGGTGCAAGCTCTGCTGCCAAGCGGTCGAACACCAAGGAAATCGGCGGCGGCCGGAGTCGACTCATCAGGCCCAGGGGAACGCCGGCCGCGCTCGCCGCCAGCACTTCGGCGTCGCGCGGGACCGTGGTCTCGAGCACGAGATCGGCGGGGATTCGGGCCCAGACCTCTTCCGCGACCGCGAGGGAGTCGCTATTTCGCTGCTGGAGCATGCAGATCACCAACGCCGCGAGCGAGATCTTGCGCCCCTCGTCGCGGAGCGCGGCGATTACCGCGAGCAGCTGTGGCAGCGTGCGCAATGCTACCGGCTCCGCTTGAAGCGGAGACACCGCGAGATCCGCAGCGCGCAGCGCGCCCATGCTCGCGCCGCTGAACCCCGAAGGCGTGTCGACCAGCACGAGGTCCGAACTCGCCTCGAGCGCGCTGAAGAGCGCGCCGAACACGCTGCCGTCGCTCAGCCGTGCGTGGAACTGCTCGGCCTGATGCGGCTCCACCGCGCCCGTCGGCAAAATGCGAAACTCCGGGATCCGCGTGCCGAGCAGCGCCGAGCCGAGGCTGGCTGCGTCGGCGGCAAAGCCGTGGAGCCCCGCGGAGCCCTGCGCTCCCTTTAGCGAGTGCCCGACCGCGCCCTGCGGATCTGCATCGATTAGCGTGACGCGAGTGCCTGCCCGCGCCAGAGCGAAGGCGAGATTGAGCGCGAGAGTGGTTTTTCCAACCCCACCCTTTTGACTGACGATGGCAACTGCCTTCATTGTTTTTCGATTCGACGCTTCAAGGCTTTGAGATTGTATTCGGGCCGCGGATCTTCGGGGCGGCGACGCGCGCACTCAGCGAAGAGTTCGAGCGCCGTCGGGAAGTCGCGCATCATGTAGGCTTGAGTTGCACGCCGGAAGACGCTCTCGTAGTCGTCCGGCAAAATGCGAGATTCGGGCTCTGGATCCGCGGCATAGACTGGAGCTGCCCGCAGATTTGTTTCCGACTGGGGCTCACTAGTCAAGTCCGAGTTTGCGTCGGCCTCGGTGTCTTCGCTCGTGTCGGCCTTGCACAGGCTTTGCCTCACGAAACCACACAGCGCTCGCAGCGTCGGCAAACGGCCGAGCGGGGAGGCGGCCACGATGTCCCCGTAACTCGAGATGCCGTCCACCAATGAAAGCACTTGCTGCTCCTCGTCCGTGAGCGCGGCGCCGCTGGCGTGCCCGCTGAGGACGGGGACCAGATCCAGATCGACGAGCTCGCGAGAGTAGGCCGCGCTCAAGCGTTCGCGCAGGACCTGGATACTGCGCGCGATGCCGGTGTCTTGCGGGGAGCGGGCGCGGGCGGTGTAGAGAATTCGCAACGCCTCCTCGTAGTTCCCTTCACGCAGCAAGCGTTCGATATCGGTGCGCGACAGCGTAGTTTGCGGCTGCGCCGTGGCCTGGGCGCGCGCCGTGCGAAAGTCGATGATTTCAGCTTGTCTGCTGAAATCGACGGGCACCCCGGCCGAGGCGAGATAGTCGGTTGCCACGGCGTGGCCGGGTGCGATCTCGAGCACCTCACGCCAACAGCGGATAGCGTCTTCGACTTCGTTGCGCCCGTAATGCTCGAGCCCCCGACCGAGCAAGCTGGCGAGTGGATCTTGAGGAGTGTTCGCGCGCGCCATGCTGATTGCGCCGAGAGAGAGTTCACAGGTCCGCCCGGCGGGTCCCGAACAATCCGGCGCTCCGATAGTAGCGGAGCTTCCTCAACAGTTCACTAATCTCTTTAGGTGAGAGCGTCCCCCACTAGGGATTGTTTCCGGTTTGCCACTCTCGGGGTTATTCGCGCGCCACCTTTTGGGGTGAGCTGAGCGACTGTTCACCGATCTTCGGGCTGGGTCGGTTGGCCGAAACTGGCGGTTTCTGCCGCTCGGGCGTGGCTGACTAACATGCGGGGTTGGCACGACGCGAAAAGTTACCCGAGCGCTGCGCGCGCCGGAACTACGCACCAAGGGCGCTGAGAGAGGCGTCGAGCGCGGCCAGCACTCGCGGGATTTCGTCTGCGGAATTCGGGAAATGCGGGGCAAAGCGCACCAGGCCGTCGGGCATGGTCGCGAAGACGCGATGCGAGCGCAGCGCTTGGACGAGGTCCAGCGCTTTCAAGCCACGCGGTGGCGTGAACGACAAGATCCCCGAACGGCGGTGTCGCTCGCGCGCCCGCAGGCTGCGAATGCCGCGCTCGGCCAGGCCAGCATCGAGTGCGACCAGGTACGCATCGACGTGATCGAAGATTGCCTCGACGCCAATCTCCAGCAGCGGATCGAGCGCGGCTTCGAGCGCGGCGAAGCCGAGCACGTTGCTCGAGCTTCCTTCCAGAAACTGTATCTCGCTCTTGATGGGTCGATCGTAGCGGAGCTCGCCCGGTCCTTGCGACAGGAATCCGACGCCGTCCTCGTGGCTAAGCCAGCCGGCGGTGCGTGGCTTGAGCTGTGCGACACGCTCCGGCTTTGCGTACAAGTAGCCGCTGCCTTCGAGCGCCATCAACCACTTGTGCGCGCCGCCAGCGACATAATCGAGGTCCAGGGCTTGGACATCGAGTGGCACGATGCCCGCCGCTTGAATGGCATCCACGCAGAGCTCTGCGCCGTACTTATGGCAAAGCGCACTCGCGGCCTCGAGCGGTGTGCGGAGCCCGCTCTGAAACTGCACGGCGCTGAGCGCGACCAGGCGAACGCCCTGCGTCAGCTCAGCCTCGAGCGCCGCGAGAAACTCGCCCTCAGCGGCATGCGGGTCCTGCTTGGGGAGGAAGCGCACCTCGAGCGAAAACAGTTCGGCGACGTTTTGCCAAGGCGAGACATTGCCGGGAAAGTCCCCCAAATTCAGCAGCACGCGGTCCCCAGGCTTCCACGCCAAACTCAGCGCCAGATCCGTGATGCCGCGCGTGGCGCTGCTGGTCAGCGCAATCTGTGTTTCGGGCACACTCAGCAACCGAGCGAGCTTTCCGCGTAGCCGCTCGCGCTGCTCGGCCCAGCGTAGAAATGCGACCTGCCCGCGCTCGGCGTAGTCGGCCAACACTTGGTTCGCCGCCGCCCGCGTGTGGGACGTGGCCGGCGCGATGGCGGCATAACTGAGGTAGGCGTCCGCCTTCAGGTCTGGGAGTAGGCTCTTGTCGCCGAGTGCGTTGCGAACGGGCATGGTCGTTCAGCGGGTGACGCTCGGCTTAGTCGAGGCCGAGCCGAGTCAGGTCTTCTTCCTCGAGGCCAAAGTAGTGGCCGAGCTCGTGCAATACCGTGGTGACGACTTCGGCCTTGAGTTGGTCCTCGTCGATCGATTCCGCCAACAAATTCGCGGAATAGAGCACGATGCGAGTAGGCAGCGCGAGCGTCTCGTTGTTCTCGTGGTCGAGATCGGTTGCCCCCTCGAACAGGCCGAGCGCGCGTGGGTCGAGCCCCTCGCGCACCAGTTCCTCGCTCGGTCGCGGCTCGACCAAAACGGGCACTTCGGCGAGCTTCTCTCGGAACGCTTCGGGCAAGCCTTCAATCGCACCCTCGGCCGTTTCGACGATCAGATTCGAGAGCTCACGCGAGTCCTCGGCATCGAGGCCTGCGTCGAGCCCCTCGTCGAGTCGCAGCACCTCGAGGAACTCCTCGACGCGCGCCTCGTCCTCGCCGACTCCCTCGTAGAGCGAGCCCAGCATGTAGCGGGCGTCCGCGTAGTCGGGTACGTCCCGCACCAACGACTCGAGTAGCGGGCGCGCGGCCTCCGCGCCAGTGAGCTCCCAGTTCAAATCGGCGGCTAGCAGGCGCGCTTCCGGGCGCTCGCCCAGCACCGGTCCGGCGCCGTTGAGCTCATCTAGCGCTGCCTGCGGATCTTCACCGCGCAGTGTTTCGAGCTCGACCAAGAAGGCGTCCGGGTCACTCGGATCGAAGGTCGGACTCACTGGTTTACGCCACTGGCCAGGAAGCCACCGTCAACGGCGAGCACTTGCCCGTTCACGAAGCTCGCGGATTCGGAAGCCAGGAAAACGGCAGCCCCCACCAGCTCCTCGAGTTTACCGAAGCGGCGCATGGGCGTGCGCAGCAGTAGCTCTTGGCCGCGCGGCGTGCCGTCGAGCAGCGCTTGATTGAGCGGCGTGCGGAACACGCCGGGAGCGATCGCGTTGGTGACCACTCCGCGCGGGCCCCACTCCACCGCGAGTGAGCGCGTCAAGCCAGCCACGGCGGCTTTGCTCGCCGTGTACGCAGCGACCTCGTGAAAGGCCACGAACGACGTCAACGAGCCGATATTCACGATGCGACCATAGCCGCGTCCGAGCATGTGACGACCGAAGACCTGGCAGCTCCGCAAAGTGCCATTCAGGTTCGTGTCGATGATCCCCGTGAACTCTTCCTCCGAGACCTCGAGAGTCGGCGTGCGCTTGATGCGGCCCGCGCAGTTGATCAGGATGTCGACCTTGCCGAGCTCCTTGACCGTGATGTCGCAGAGCTGCTCGAGGGACGCGCGATCGGTGACGTCGGAAGTTTGCCGCAGCGTGCGACGGCCGAGCGCGCCGATCGCGTCTGCCGTCGCGGCTACCTCGGCCTCGCGGCGCGAGGTGGGAACCACGTCGGCCCCCGCCTCTGCGAGCCCGATCGAAAGCGTCTTGCCGATGCCGGAGGTTCCGCCGATAACGACGGCAACGCGGCCTGCCAAATTGAGTCCGGAGTATCCCATGTCGTGTCTCGGCGCTGGTGTAGCAGAAGCTCGGCGCGGCGCGCGATTCGACGCGACAATTTCGCACTACCTCCCGAACGTTAGCGATCTTTCCGTGGCTTGACCCGGAGAACGGCGTACTCCTATGGTGGGCGCCGAGTCCCGCTCGGCCATGCATCGCGCTGCTTCGACCCTGTTCCTCCCCGTGAGAGCCGGGCGCGTCAAAGGAGGGCGTCGTGCCCGCGCTCGGGCGTTCGTGATGGCTTGGGCCGTGCGCCGAGCGGTCATGCTCGTGGGCTCGGTGTCGACGGCGCTGCTTTGCG
>JAEUAF010000428.1 GCA_019695485.1 Sorangium sp. | reverse complement strand
CGTCCCGACCTGGGTCCGTCCCCTGCAGCACATCCGGGGCGCTTCGCACTGGGGCAGCGCTACCGGGGCGCGATCGTCGCGTTTGCGCTGACCGACCACGACCGCTGCGCGCTGGCGATCGACGCTGGGGGTGCTGGCGGGTTTTCGGATCGGATCGAGGCGGCGGAGGGCGAGCAGCAGGGGATGGATCCCTTCGTGCTATTCGGGGACCCCAAACCGAGGATTCGGCGTGGAGAGGAGGCCTTTGCCGGCCACATCGATTATCCACGCGACGGCGAGGCTCCGAGTCGCGTGGGTAGTGATGGGAGGCGCACGCGCTGTGTGCTGATTCACATCGAACCGTTGCGCGGGGGCCCCGCCGTTACCGCTTGGATCGAGCCACTCGGCGCCAGGGCGTTGCTCGCCTGGTCGGAATTCCATCCTGCTCTGAGTTTCGCCAGAAGCTCGACCGCTTGAGGCCCGGCCGCCTGCGCTCTTTTGCGGGAGCGATTGCGGCACGGCCCAGGACCAATGCTAGAAGCGAGCGTCTTGGAGCGCCAAGTTCAAGTGCCGAGCGCCACCCAGCCTGCGGCTTCGCGGGCGCGCCGCGTGTGGCGTGCGCTCAGCCCGACGCTGCTGTTCTTGTCTGCGTTCGCGTTCTTGAACGCCATGTCGAACGCGCGCTACCCGGAGGACGAGCCGCGGCTGTGGTTCGTGATCCCGTCGATCGATGGCGTCTTTCTGCTCACCTACTTGGCATTGCTCGGGTGGAACGGCTGGCGCATGCCGAAACTGCTGCGCTTCGGGTTGGCTTTCTTCCTGCTGTTCGTGAGGCTCTTGCGTGTGGCTGATGGTGTTCAAGCCGAGTACTTCCTGCAGCAGTTCAACTTTTACTCTGACCTGCCATTGGTTCCGGAGCTCGTGCGCTTTGCGCACTCGACGCTCGCCCTTTGGCAGTTCTGTGGGCTCGCGGCGCTCGTGCTTGCGGCGTTGCTAGGGCTCTTCTGGCTCTCCTACCGGGCCCTGGGCTTGCTCGAGCGAAGCCTCGCCGAGCGCCGACATGTCCTCGAGTTCGCGGCGCTATGTAGCGTGTTTCTGTGCCTTGGTTTCGTCGACCACGATCCGTATTATGAGAAGCTCTACGCGGGCGGCTTCGCAGCGAGCGTTTTCCCTCGACTCAAGTACGAGGCCAAATTCCTGCGCAATGTTTTGGGCTACAAGTCGGAGATCCTGAAGGGCCTGCGAACGACCGAAGCCAACCTCCTGGCTAAGCCCCGCAATTTGTCGAAACTCCGTGGCGCCAACGTATTTCTGATCTTCATCGAGTCGTATGGAGAGACCGTGATCGAGAAGCCGAGCTTCAGGGCGCGCGTGGCGCCGATATTCGGCTCTTTCGAGCGCGATCTCGGCGCGCGCGGCTTCGGTATCGCCTCCGGGCTCATGGATTCGGCGACCTACGGCGGACACTCTTGGCTCGCGCACGCGACGCTGACTACGGGCGTGCGCACTTCGAGCCAGCTCCTCTACGAGCTTGTCTTATCGCAGCGGCCGCGCGCGCTCGCAAGCTTCTTTCACGACGCAGGCTATCACACGCTCAACGTGCAGCCGGGCACGACGCGCCAGTCGCCGCGCAACGAGCTACTCGGCTTCGATCAGCGCTACTACGCCTCGGACTTCGACTACAGAGGTCCGCGCTACGCCTGGGCCACGATGCCGGATCAGTACGTGCTCGATTTCGTGCGACGGCGCGCCGCCACCGAAACGCGGCGCGGTCTCTTCGTGCAAATCGTGCTCGTGTCGAGCCACGCACCCTGGAGTGATCAGCCCCTGCTTCTCAAGGACTGGTCTCGGATCGGCGACGGTGCCGTTTATCGCCGGCTCCGCACCGTGCGCTACCCTGTCCAATGGCCGTACTTCGAAAACGCCTCCGAGGCCTATGCGCGCTCCGTTGTTTACGACTTGACGGTTCTCGAGCGCTTCATCGCCCAGTTTGTCACCGACGATTCGCTGCTGATTTTGCTGGGTGACCACCAGCCCGTCGCCGAGGTGAACGGCCACAGCCCGTCGATGGGTGTTCCGGTACACGTCATCAGCCGCGCTGGCGAGTTTTTGGACCCGTTTCTCGCCCGCGGCTACGTGCGCGGGATGTGGCCATCAGCCGAGGCCACCCATACGCCCATGGAGGACTTCCTCCCCGAATTTCTGGAGGACTTTTCGAGCGCGGAGCCTCTCCGTTAGTGCAAAGTCCCGAGGCTCAGTGCGAAACGCCTGCCCCCGCCGGCAGCAGGCGCTCGGGCAGTGTGACAGTCACGCTCTGGCCGGGATCGCGCGCGGAGCGTGCGAGCGTAACGCGATACTCCCCAGCCGCGATTCGAAAGCCATGTCGTTCGACGTCGTAGACAGCGAGCAGGCGAGGCTCGACGCTGAGCGTCGCGTTGGCGGCGGCGCCCGCTTCGAGCTCGATCTTGGTGAAAGCGCCGAGCCGTTTGGGTGCTTCCCAGTTAGCGGCCAGCGGCGAAATGTAGATCTGCGCGACGTCTCGCCCAAAGCGCGCGCCCGTATTTCGGATTTGGAAGCTCACTTTGAGTGCTTCGCCTTCGACGCGGGCGCTGAGCCCTTCGTGCGCGAAGGTCGTGTAGCTCAGGCCGTGGCCGAAGGGCAGCAGTGGGGCGAAGCCTTTCTGGTCGTAGTAGCGATAGCCAACAGCTGCGCCTTCCGCATAATGCACCTCGAAATGCTGCCCTTTCGGCAAGCCGCTGCCCGCGATTTCGGGTCGCGGAAGCTCGCTCAACGAGCGTGGAATGCTCAGCGCCAGGCGCCCAGAGGGGTTCACGGCGCCGCTCAACACGCGGGCAATGGCGGGCCCGCCCTGACTGCCCGGATACCAAGCCTCGAGCGCGGCAGCGACATGGCCTAGCCAAGGCATGAGCACCGGCCCGCCCGTCTCGAGCACGACCACCGTGCGCTTGTTGGCGCGGGCCACGGCTTCGACGAGCTGATCCTGCTCGTTGGGCAGAGTCAGTGAAAAATCCATGGCCTCGGCGGTCCATTGCGTGACGAACACGATCGCGACTTCCGCTTGGCTCGCGGCGTTGCCGGCGGCCGCCACATCAGCGCCGTCGGTCCAGCTGATGGTCGCTTGCGGAAGTTCGGCGCGGAGAGCCGCGAGCGGCGAGGAACGCGCGTAGACCTCCGGTCCCGGCCAGTGCTTCGGACCGAGCCCTGGCACGGCGTTTCCGCCGGGCGCGTAGACCTGCGCGGAGCCGCCGCCGGTCAGCACTCCGACGTCGGCGTGGCCGCCGATCACGGCGATGCGCTTCAGGTTCGCGCCGAGTGGCAAAACGCTCTCGTTTTTTAGGAGAACGATGCCTTCTTCGGCGTCGGCCTGGCTCACCTTGGCGTGCGCCGCAAAATCGATGGGCGCTGGCTGAACGGGATCGTCGATCGCGCCCTTCGCGATCAGCGTACGCGCGATGCGCTGCACCATGTCGTCGAGCCGCGACTGTTGCACTTCACCCGCGTGGATGGCGGCTCCGAGCTTTTCGAGCCATTGATATTGGTCGGCCCGCGCGACGCCGGTCTCCTGATCCAGACCGTTGTTGGCGTTCAGGCGCGTGTCGTGCTGCGCCCCCCAGTCGGTCATCACGTAGCCCTGGAAGCCCCAGTCGTGCTTCAACACCTGATTGAGCAGCCAGTCGTTTTGACAGGCGTACACGCCGTTGACGAGGTTGTAGCTGCACATGATCGAGCCCGGATCGCCGGTTTCGATCGCGATCTGAAACGCCAACAGATCGGAGCTGCGCGCGGCCGCTTCGTCGACGACGACATTGACGACATTGCGCCCAGTCTCTTGGTCGTTGAAGGCGAAATGCTTGAGCGTGCTCACGATGTGGTTCGACTGAATGCCACGCACGAGCGCTCCGACCATCGTACCGGCCAGCAGCGGCTCTTCGCCCGCGTACTCGAAGTTTCGACCATTGCCGGGGTCGCGCAGAAGATTCACGCCGCCCGCGAGCATGACGTTATAGCCAGTGGCGCGCGCCTCACTCCCGATCATGGCTCCGCCTCGCTCAGCGAGCGCGGGATTCCACGTCGATGCCGTGAGCAGCCCCGAGGGAAGCACGGTGCGTTCTAGCTCTGGCGGGGCCTCGCCTTGAGTCGCGACACCGCTGCCGGCGTCGGATTGCCACTGCGGTGTGAAGCCGAGCCGCGGCACGCCCCGCACGAACCCGGCCGATTGCCTGCGCGCCTCCGGAAAGCGGTAATAGTTCCATTCCTGTTGCACGCCAAAATAGCCGGTAACGAGGGTGAGCTTTTCGTCCTGCGTCATCGCACGGACCAGCTCCGCCGCGCGCTGGTTGGGAGAAAGGCTCTTGTCCAACCAGGCCATCGGCGCCGCATCGGGAGTCGCGTTCGCCGCGGCGGAGGGGGCGGCCGCACAGGTCGCCTGCGGGGCTCGCGAGCAGGCCGCGCAGAGCGGAACGAGGACGGCAACGGTGAGGACGGTGAGACGCATGGCTCGCGCAAGCATGTCTCACACTTGCCGGATCAGGTCGACCACTTCTCAGCAGCCCTGGCTGAAAAAGGCGCGTGGCACGCCCAACAGCAGCAGCGTTTCAAGCGGCTGAAAACCGCGCTGGCCGTTGAGGTTCGCGCGCAGCAGCTGATCGGGGCAAGTGCCGCTGCTCGCGCCTTGCGCATTCAGGTACCAGAGCGAGGCGACGCGGTACCAAGCGTCCCATTCGTCGACCGTGTTTGGCGCGTAGAGTAAGCAATTCGAGTGGCCTCCCGCCTTGCAGTAGAGGCCGACTGGCGCATTCGGTACGTCACCCGTGCGACTCCAGTCGTTCAGCCAGCTCGCGGCCCTCTCGAGCCGTGAGTCGGCGCGGAGCGACGCGCCGAGGCCATTCGCGTACCAGGGATCCAGGCTCAACGTCTGATCGAGCCAGAGAGCGCTCGTCAGTGCGAATGCACCCGCGCGTGTATCGTAGCCGCCCGTTTTCGTTCCGGCCGCGAGGTCGTCGAGCTCCGTGACGCTAGCGACGACGCCCTGGGCCTGGTAGGCGGGATCTTCGTTGAGCAGTAGCCCGCCGTTGAAGGGGAAGGCGCTGACGACGCCAGCGTCTTGCATCGAAAAGGCGATCTCTACTTCGCTGCTGATCACATCTTGGATGGAGAGGCTGTCTTGACTACCCGGAGCCATGTACGCGTCGAGGCCGCTAAACTTCGAGGTCGGCTCGGCGCGCAGCAGCGCGAACGCCAGCGCGACCTCCAGATTCTGGCTGGGATCCGCGAGCGTGTTGTCATTGGGTGCCCCCTCGTCGACATAGGAGTAGCAGCTCGCTAGCGGCGTCTGACACGGGCCGCTGGCGTGGGGCCTACGGCCGAAATGCAAGATCAGCGCGTCGAGCGACGTCTCGGCGTAGGTGAGGAGGCGGGGCAGGCCGAGGACGCGATACCCGAGCAAGAAGTTGATAGTTTGTCGCGCCTGGATGTCAGGGCTGCTGTTGCCAAAAGTGTCCGTGCCCAGCCAGTCGTTGTCGCCTGCGTAGCGAGCCGACAGCTCAAAATCCAAGATCGCCTGCTTCAGGACAGCGTCCCCGCCAATGAAGCGCCACGCGGACAGCTCGATCAGCGCGGCTTCGGTGTCGTACGCTTCCAGTGCCACGTTGTCGGGGGCGTTCGACAGATAGCGCTCGAAGCCGTCCCTGATGGTCGCCTCGACCGTCGCGCTGGCCGGCGGCGCAGGCGGCCGCGTCTTCGTCGACGACAGGACAATGAGCTTGTGGAGGTCCTTCATGTACACGGCGAGCTCTTCGGGCCCGGGCGCTTCTGCGTCGCAGGTTTTCGCCTGAATCGGCGCGTATTGCGTGGCGTCGTAGCCGAGCGTTCCCCAAGAACCACCCGCCTCGATGTAGGGAACCGTGCCGCCGTCGGCGCCCGGCGCGTTCGTCCCGAGCCAGACATCGATGTCGCCCGCGCCGTGCGGTAGCCGCACGAGATCGCGGTTGCCCGTGTTGTCGACATCCATGAATAGCGAATGCGTGGGCGCGGCGCCGGTGTAACGCTCCTCGTTCGCACGGACGTACAGCGCTGGACTCGTTCCCCCTCGCCAGACCGCGAGCGCTCCGCTGTTTGCCAGCTGCAGGGCGTCCACGAAGCCGTCGTTGTCCACATCTGCGATCGCAAGTTCCGGCACCGAGCCGAAGCCTGTGAGCCACACCCGAGACGCCACACTGCTGTGCGCCGAAAGCAGCGTGACTTCATTCGACACCGCGCCGCTACCGACGGCAGGTAAGAGGATTTGAGCCGCGCCCGCTAGATTCGGCGGCTCGCCTGCGACGAAGTGAGCGGCGCGCTGCGCGTGAGGCACATACGCATTGCCGGTCTGCGGAGCGGGAAACGCCTGGTCCCAAGCGCCGATGCGCTGGAAGCCGGTCGTCGTGCCTTGCCAGAAAAAAGCCGAGCTGACCTGGCTTTGGACGTGAACTTGCGCAGAGTCCACCTTGCCGTCCCCGTCGAAATCGCCGAATACGCTCTCGCTGGGATCGCCGTGCCCCGCGCTGCGTTGCGCTGCCTGGAACTGAGTTCCGCTGCCGGCGCGCAAGTAGCAGATGTGATCGCCGTTTCGCAGCAGCTGGACAACATCGGCGTAGCCATCGGCCTGCCCGTCGACGTCCACCAACTGGAGCGGTGCGAACATGTCGGGCGCGAGCGTGAGACTGTCGCTGGGCGTGCTTTCGAAGCCGCCGTTCGCGGCGGGAAATACCTGCAACGAATGCGTCGTTGGGTCAAAGATCAGAAGATCCGTGGCGGCGTCGCCCGTGACGTTGGCAAAGTAGAGCACGATGTCGCTTGGGAACGCGCTGAGCTCGAACGTCGAGAGCAAAGTGAAACCTCCGACGCCGGGCGTGCTCTTGAACGCTCCCGGTTGCGTGAACGGCTGGCGCAGCGCGTCCGGAGAGCCGGAGGAGTCGCTTCCGCTCGCGCCGCAGGCCACTGCGCCGCCATCCGAGCCGCCAGCGGTTTGACCTGTGCCGCCAGCATCGGCGCCGCTCGCGCCGCCGGCCACCGCGCCGCCAGACCCAGCGACGCTGCTTGGCCCGCCCGGGGTTCCGCCGAGCGAGGCGTTGCCCGCGTTCGAGGCGCCAACGTTGGAAGTGTCCGTTCCACCCGTGCTCGCTCCGCTTGCGCCCGGCGCGCACGCGCGGGAAGCGCTGCAGTAGCCGTTATTGCAGTGCTGGCCGCTCGGGCAGGCAGCCTTGTCGCCGCAAGTCATCGTGCAGTCGGAGAGCTTTGGATTGTAGCAACTCGACGCTGCGAGCCCGACGAGCCCGAGTCCACGACAGACCCTCGCGACAAGCTTTCCCGCCCGTGACCTAAACCACATATCGAAGCTCGGACCCACAGTGCCGTTGCCGCCGATGCCCGGCGCGCCGACCCGGAATACTGGCGGTTTTTCGCGCAGCCGCAACTCGGTAGGCGTCGTCCCGTGGCGGCCGCGATTCGCGGGCAAAGGGCGTCGCACCGGCTTGCCCCGGTACCGAGCCGTCGTCACCCAACAGCGTGGGCAGGCGTGGCACCAGACCCGCGCGGTGCGGTGCGGGGTACGCCCAACGTCGCCCTTCGTCGCGCGGCGCGCCCGTAACCAGGCGGCCCCCAAATTGAGGGCCTAGGATCCGCGGACGCTACGGCACGGCCGCCGAATTGGGGTCGAAGCCGGCGCGCTGGGCGATGGGGGAGAGGTCGACGGCCTCGAAGACGCTGCTCGAGACAGACTGCACCTGCGTGAAGGTGGCGTCGGCCCAGGCGGCGTTCGGATCGCCTTGAATGTACATGGCCGAGCCACCGTCCGCGAGATACATGCCGTAGGTCTTGAGTGCCTGCAAAATGGCGCGCGCCTGCGTGTTGAAATTGGCGGGGATCACGTAGCTTGCTTTGATGCGGAAGGCTTGGCCCATCGGGGGCAGGCTTTGGGAGGACGAAGTGCTCGTGAGATGCCGCGCGGGCCAGGTGTACTCT
>JAEUAF010000385.1 GCA_019695485.1 Sorangium sp. | reverse complement strand
GGCTCCACCGTCACCTGGGTTGGCCCCTGAGCGCTACGGCGCTTTCAACGCCTCACTGATCCAGTCGCTGGTCAGCACGAGGGCGCGGATGTCGTGGTAGCTCGCTTTCCACTCCTCGCCCTTGTTGCTGCCGTGGGGGCCCACTGAGCCGTCCTCGGCGATCCCCCAATACCACTCGCCGAATTCGCGGTCGCGCTGGTGCTGTTCGATGAAGCTGAGCACGCTCTCCAGTCGATCGAGGTCTCTCGGATTTCTGCCGAGCGCGTACAAGCGGTACAGGCCCGGCAGCGCTTCGGCCTGAATCCACCAGATCTTCTCGCGCTTGCTGGCGGGGCCGCCGGGCTCTCCGGCTTCGAAGAAGCCGCCGTGGACAGCGTCGAAGCCGAAGTCGGCGGCGTGCTCGCCGAGTCGATAGGCAATCTGAGTGAGCTCTTGGTTCGCTTGCATGCCGAGCGCGTCGAGCGCATCCAAGAGGAGCCACGAGGTTTCGATGTCGTGCCCGTAGCTCTCCTGGGTGGCGCCGAACGGGGTGAAGTCGCGCTTGAACTCTTGGCGCGCATAGCCCGCAGGCTGAACGATTTTGTGCGCCGTGAGTTCGGTGAGCTCGACGAGGCGCGCGCGCTGTTCTTGGTCGTGCGTGAGGCGATAAAGTGCGGTGGTCGACTCCAGCAGGTGGATGTGGGTGTTGGTTTCCTTCTCGGTGCCTGCGCTGAAGTAGAAGGGGTCGTGCGTTTGGTCGTAGCCGCCATACTGCGCGTCGTGCGCGCGCCGCTCGATGGAGTGGAAGCAGGCGAGCGAAAGCTCCTTGGCGTCCGCGGACTCGAAGATGCGCGCGTACTCGGAAAGCGCGTAAATCGCGAAGCTCTGTGCGTAGAGCGGCTTCTTGCGATCGACAGGGTCGCCGGCGCGGTTTACTTTGAAGAAAAATTCGCCGTCTTCAGGATCGCGAAAATGCTTGGTCAAGAAATCGAATTGCGCGTCGGCGAGCGCCCGCACTTCTTTGGTGCGCTCGCGTCGCTCGTACCAAGTCGACAAGGTCCACAGGTGCCGGGCCTGCTGAATCACGCCTTTGTCGAACGGCTCGACCGCGTGCCCCTCGCGATCGAGCGTGCCGAAGAAGCCGCCCTCAGCCTGGTCAGGCCCGTGGCGTTTCCAAAACCCGATCAATTCGTGGGCGA
This sequence comes from Sorangium sp., assembly GCA_019695485.1. Classification (GTDB taxonomy): domain Bacteria; phylum Myxococcota_A; class Polyangia; order Polyangiales; family Polyangiaceae; genus PMG-095. The sequence goes on along the minus strand of JAEUAF010000385.1, from coordinate 3,890 downwards.
GGGGTTCGAGCCGATTCCGGATGGCCGCGAGTCGGGCACGCGCGGCCGGGCTGAGCGGGGGCGGCGTGACTTTCGCCTGCGCGTTCGCTGTTCTTGCGTCCGCTGGCTTGGCCGTCCGCGGGGTGGCGCCGCAGGCCCCAAGAATTCCGAGTGACAGCGCGGTCATCGCCCGAGAAAATGCGCGCCGCGAGCTCGGATGCATGCCAGTCGGTTGTTTCGGCATGGGCCCAGATTGCCCTCGAAGTCCGCTCGACGCGAGCCTGACGCGTGCCGCCCCGGCGTCGTTTTTTCGAGCGCGCCTGGCACGGAAATGTGAAGCAGAAATGGGAACTCCGCTCAGGGCCGGTGTTGGCGGGCCAGCGCTGGGGCCTTTCGCGCCGCGCCGCCCATGAATCGAATTTCCACGGCAGGAAATCGGTTCCACGTCGCTGCTGACGGCCGCCGAGTGCGGGAATATTTCGCTGCGAAGGCGGAACGTGATCTGCTAAGAACACGCCCTCATGTCGCCGCAGCGAGAAATCAGGCGTCGCTCCGCGCCGGGCACGAAAGCACTCGTGTCTCGCGGGTGCCGGGCACTCGGCGTGCTTTGTGCCTCGAGCGCGCTCGGCGGTTGCTTGAAGACGCCCGACCGCTTTGCGCAGTCGACGCTCAATGTCAGCCTGAATCCTCCCGCGAATTTCGAACTCGAGGGCAAGCCCTTTTGCTTCGCCGGCACGAACAACTACTACCTCGCTTCCAAACCGAAGCCGATGGTAGATGACGTGCTTCAGGCCGCGAAGGCGCTCGACTTTCCCGTGGTGCGCATCTGGGGCTATCTCGACATCGGGTCGCTCGATGGGAGTGTCGGCCACGTCGATCCGTGGGGCGACAAGCAGACGGGCAAGAAGGACGGCATCTACTTCCAGTTCTGGGATCCCGTCCAGAAGAAGCCCGTGTTCAACGAGGGCGAAGACGGTCTACAGAAGCTCGACTACGTGATGGCCAAAGCCGCCGAGGCCGGGGTGAAGATCCTGGTCGTGCTCACCAACAATTGGCACGACTTTGGTGGGATGGATCAGTACCTGACCTGGTACGGCCGCAGCAAGCACCACGAGTTTTACACGGCACCCGAGGTCAAGCAGGCCTTCAAGGACTACATCGCGCACCTCGTTGGCCGCAAAAACACCGTCAACGGCCGCCTCTATCGCGAAGACCCAACCGTCTTCTCGTGGGAGCTCGGCAACGAGCCGCGCTGTAAAGGGACCGGTCCCGCGAGCACCGGTTGGACCAATCAGACGCTGACGACTTGGGCTGATGAGCTGACCGGTTACATCAAGTCGATCGATCCCAACCACATGGTGTCGGTGGGTGACGAAGGCTTTCTGGACGGCGGCGGTGAGCACTGGGCCTACAAGGCGAACGACGGCGTCGATCATGAAGCGCTCACCGCACTCCCCGGGGTGGACTTTGGCACCTTCCACTCCTACCCGGAAGATTGGGGCGCCAAGCTCGAATGGGGTGACCGCTGGATCGTCGACCACCTGCGCGTGGCACGAAAGCTTGGCAAGCCCACCATCCTCGAAGAGTACGGCGTGAAGGTGACGCGCAACGACCAGGGCGTGATTCAGAAGGGCCTTGCGACGCGCCTCGAGACCTATCAGCGCTGGAACGACCTCACCCTGCGCCGCGGCGGCAACTCCACCATGGTGTGGATGCTCGGCGGCCTCGACACGCTGTCCCCGGCGCCGAACGGCCTCTATCACGACTACGACGGTTACACGGTATTTCGCGGCGATGAGACCGCGAATCTGCTGGGCCAATTTGCGAAGCGCTTTGCGACCGACGCACCGGCGTGTCGCGGGGCGGCTCCGTCGAGCGCGGCGCCGTCACCCTTCGTTCGCGTTCAACGCGTACACAAGCCGGAGGCAGTCGCCTACGGCTGGGGGATTTCGGACGGATGAGCAAGCGCTGCGGGTCTGCGTTTCTCGCCACTTTGCTGGGCCTTGCGGTCGGCGGCTGTTTGACGACTCCGGCATCGGAAACCGGCTGGACCAAACGGACTCGCGATCTCACGCCGGGTGCTTGCCAGTCGGATGCCCTGATCGAGGACGCCGAAGACAGCGACAACCGTATTCTCGTTCGTGATGGGCGCGGCGGTTACTGGTACACGTCCGTCGACACCGAGGGCTCCACCATCGAGCCGAGCGGACAGTTCACGATGGGTGCCGAAGGCCACGCTGGCTCGAAGCACGCGGCTCACATGAGCGGCCAAATGGCTCCTGCGGGTTGGAGCGTGTACGCCTCCATGGGCTTCGGTCTCGCCGACCCGAGCGGCGCATACGATGCATCGCGCTACACGGGCGTCACCTTCTGGGCCAAGGGTCCTGCGCACGTGCGCTTCAAAATGCCCGACGCTTACACCGCGCCTGGCGGCGGATTCTGCAAGGACTGCTACAACGACTTTGGCATCGAGCTCGCCTTCACCTCGGAGTGGCAGCGCTACACCATCCCGTTCAGCTGGCTCTCCCAGCAGCCCGGCTGGGGTGACCCGCGCCCCGAGATCGCGACCGACGCAATCTACGCGCTGCAGTGGCAAGTCGGCTCGCGCGGTAGGAGCTACGACGTGTGGGTGGACGACATCGCATTCTTTTGCGGCAACGAGGGCACGTCTCCATGAACGTGAAGCGCTTCGCAGCCCTCGGCCTATTCCTCCTTGCATGCGGCGGTGAAGACAAAGCGCCCAGGCCGGAGGAGAATTACTGTCGCCCGATTCTGCCGGTGAGTGATTCTCCTGACCCGGGTAGCGGTCCTGTCGATTGCCATGCGCTCGATGGCTACGAATTGTACCGGCTCGACGACTTCGAGCCGGGCAGCGCAATTCAGGGCTGGTACACCAACACCGATCGCACCGCAGCTCAGGATCCCGCGCCGGACGACTCGCCGCCGCACACCACGCCAATCCCCAACGGGCGCTGCGTCGGCGTGGCGCCTTCCGCGAGCGCGCCCACGCAATGCACCTCGCCCTCGGATTTGCCGGGGAGCTGCAACGAAAGCGTGCCGATGGCGAGTCGGACCGGCATGCACATCGTCTCTGGCCTGCTCACCAACAACGGCGGCTTGCTGGGCCTGAACTTCTCGCTGACGGACTGCTGCGATCCCGCCAACCCGGGTGACATGTCCGATCCGCATAACCCGTGCTTCTGCGATCCGTTCCACCCGGACAAGCTCTGCGGCGAGCAGGACCTAGTGTGTCCCTATCGCCCAGGCCCGCCCGAAGTCGGGCCGTGCTCGATCGGGCTACGTCCGTCACCCGCACGTCGCGGCTGTAATGGGTTCGATGCCAGCAAGTGGGACGGGATCGTGCTTTGGGCGCGCGTCGCACCGGGCAGTGCGAATTCAATCCGTATTCGGGCGGCGGACCGCGTGACGAGCGACACGACGTGCATCTGCAATCCGTACACGAATCAGAACGATAGCTCCTCGGCTTGCGACAAGGCTGGCAAGTATGTCGATGTCGACTCGACGTTCCGGCCCTTCTTCGTTCCGTTCGCGGAGATGCAGCAGGCGGGTTATGGCTTGCGCGATCCCTTCCTCGATCTGAGTCGGCTGTTCAGCATGGGCATCGAGTACCGCTTCGGTCGTTGGGATCTTTGGATCGATGACGTCTGGTTTTACCGGAGGCGGCCGTGAAATCTCGCGTGATTGGCCTTCGCGCCGAACGGCGCCTGCGGGCCGCGCTGTTCACTTGCGTCGCGAGCCTGAGCCTTCCTGCTGTCGCGGCGGCTGCTGATCCGCCCTCGGCGGACCCGTCGGCGCCGATCGATGAAGATGACCAGATGCCGCCGACCGGATATTTGCCGGGGCATCGCGCGCGCGAAGGGCTCGGCCTCTCGCCTCACGTACCCGGCATG
>JAEUAF010000627.1 GCA_019695485.1 Sorangium sp. | reverse complement strand
CGACGAGCTCGCGACCGCACTGCTAACCTTTGCGTCTGGATTCCGGGCGGAGGTCGTGTGTGCGACGCGTCACGCCGTCGGCACGCGGACGGTCGTCTATGGCGAAGAAGGGCGGCTCGTTTTGCCCGATCCCTGGCTGCCGCGGGGTGAGCGTCAGGGGCTCGAGACCGAGTTTGAGCTCCAGCGCGAGGGGAGCGCGCCTGAGGTTCGCGTTTTGCGCTCGGAGATTGCCACTTATGCCAGTGAAGCCGAGTGGGTCCTCGACTCGCTGCCTGCCGTCGAGCCTGTTTGGCCGGCTATGAGCTGGGCCGATACATTGGGCAATATGCGTGTTATGCAGGCCTGGCGGGAGGCGCTCGGATAGCCAAAGCTCCCTCGTTTGCCGATGCTCGACGAAAATCCTCAGGAGGTCACCGTGAGACCGATGCCGACACTACTCAACGCTCGCTTTCGACTGCATGGCGCCGCCGTCTTGGCCCTACTTACCGTGTTGGGTTGCAACAAGAGCAACGCGGGAGCGAGCGGTTCGCAGCCTTCGGGGAGCGCCGCCGCGGCGCCCGCCGAGAAAGTCGTGAAGCTCGCGTTCGTGACCAACAACGCTAGCGAGTTTTGGAAAATCGCGGCCGCCGGCGTGAGGAAGTACGAGAAGGAATCCAAGGTCCAGGTGGACATCAAGATGCCGTCCAACGGCACCACCGAGGAGCAGAACCAGATCCTGGAGAACCTCGCCAGCCAGGGCTACGACGGCATCGCCGTCAGCGCGATCGCACCGAACGATCAGGTTCCCGTGCTCGACCGCGTGGCCGCCAAGACCAAGCTCATCACCTTCGACTCGGACGCACCGAAGTCGAAGCGCCTGCTCTACATCGGCACCAACAACTACGAGGCCGGCAAGGCCCTCGGCGGGGAGATCGTGAAGCTCTTGCCGAGCGGCGGAAAAATGGCGGTCTTCGTGGGGACGCTGTCCGCGGACAACGCGCAGCAGCGGCTCAAGGGCATCGAGGACGTGATCAAGGATCACAAGATCGAGATCGTCGACAAGCGCGAAGACAACACGGACCGCGCCAAGGCGCGCTCCAACGTCGAAGACATCATCAACGCGCATTCCGACTTGAAGCTCGTGGCCGGCCTCTGGTCTTACAACGGCCCGGCCATCGCGGCAGCCATCGAAGCGCTCGGCAAGAAGGGCAAAGTGCAGGGCGCCGTATTCGACGAGGAAGAGGGATCACTCAACGCCATCGCGAACGATCTCGTTTCGTGCACGGTGGTGCAGAAGCCGTTCCAGTTTGGGTACCTCTCGAGCAAATGGCTGCATGAGCTTGCGACGCAGGGTGACGCCGCGCAAAAGCGTATCCCCGAGAGCAAGAGCATCGACACCGGTGTCGACGTGATCAGCAAGGCGAACGTCGCCGATTTTCGCGCGAAGCTTGCCGAGATGAAGAAGTAGTGACCCAGGGCGCGAAAACCCTGCTCAAAATGAGCGGGATCACCAAACGCTTTCCCGGCGTGATCGCGCTTTCGGGGGTTTCGCTGTCGCTCGCGCCGGGGGAAGTATTGGCGTTGATGGGCGAGAACGGCGCTGGCAAGAGCACGCTCATGAAGGTGCTCGGCGGCGCTCAGTCTCCCGATGAGGGCAGCATCGAGGTCGACGGGCGCGCCGCTACGTTGAGCTCGGTGCGCGTCGCCAAGAGCCTTGGCATCGCCTTGATTCATCAGGAGCTGATGCTGGCGCCGAACCTCGACATCGCGGCCAACATCTTCCTTGGCAGTGAACCGGGGCGCGGGCCTCTGCTGCGCCCGCTGCCCGCGCGCGAGATGAAGCAAAAGGCGGCTGCCTTGCTGTCGCGCGTGGGCCTGACGGCCTCGCCGAGCACTCAAGTGTCTCTGCTGACGGCGGGTCAAATGCAGATGGTCGAAATCGCGAAGGCGCTCGCCCTGAACGCCCGCATCATCATCATGGATGAGCCGACCTCGTCGCTGACGGCCGGAGAGTCCGAACACCTCTTCCAGATCATTGGCCAGCTCAAGGCTGACGGCATCGGCATCATCTACATCTCGCACCGTATGGAAGAGGTGATGGTGCTCGCCGATCGCATCACCGTGCTGCGCGATGGGAAGTACGTCGGCGACCTCACGCGCGCCGAAGCCACGCACGACAAGGTCGTCGCCATGATGGTGGGCCGTGAGCTAAGCCATCACTATTTCCCGGAGAAGGTCGAGCGGCCGCCAGCCGAAGCGCGGCTCGTGGTCGACCATCTGCTGGTGCAGGGCGCGCCGCTCGGTGTCTCTTTCCACGCCTTGCGCGGTGAAATTCTCGGCTTCGCGGGGCTCCTCGGCGCGGCGCGCACGGAGCTGATGGAGGCCCTGTTCGGCGTTACGCCCGCGCTCTCGGGGAGCATGACGCTGGATGGCAAGCCGTACATGCCCGCGCGCGCGCGCGATGCGATCCAGGCTGGAGTCTACCTGGCGCCCGAGGATCGCAAGCGACACGGGCTGGTGCTGCCGATGTCCGTCGCGCAAAATACCTCGCTGCCGAACGTGAGCAGCTACAGTCGCTTCGGTTACCTGAACCGTGAGCAAGAGCGGCGCGTCGCTGGCGCCGAGGTCGAGCGATTGCACACCAAGACGCCGAGCATCGAGCAGCGCGTCGTGAATCTCTCGGGTGGCAACCAGCAGAAGGTCGTGCTCGGCAAGTGGTTGGCGATGACACCACGGGTCCTGATCTTGGACGAGCCGACGCGCGGCATCGACGTAGGTGCCAAGGCCGAGATCTATCGGCATATGGCGGGGCTCGCGGAGCAAGGCATCACCATCTTGATGGTGAGCTCGGACATGGAAGAAATCATGGGAATGAGTGATCGCGTCGTGGTGATGCACGAACGGCGCATCCGTGGCGTGCTCGTGCGCAGCGAACTCAGCCAAGAGCGCATCGCCAAATTGATGACCGGGACGCGCGAAGAAGGCGGGCAAGCAGCATGAGGCGCGAACTCGGCATGACCGTGGCCCTGCTCTTCATGTGCTTGGGCCTGTGGCTCTCGAACCCGGATTTTCTGGGTCAATCGAACGCGCTCAACACCGTGCGTCAGATCTCGATGCTCGGGATCTATGCGGTCGGCATTGCGTTCGTGATCATCGGCGGCGGCATCGATCTCTCGATCGGTTCCGTGATCGGGCTGACGGGCGTGCTGATCGCCAAGTTCTCGTCGCCTGGTGCGGGGGGACTCGGCTACTCGCTTTGGGTCGGAATTCCGCTCGGGCTCGGTGCGGCACTCACTGTTGGCATTTTGCAGGGGCTCCTGATCACGCGGCTCAAGCTGCAACCGTTCATCGTCACGCTGGGCGGGATGCTGTTCATCCGCGGCGTGTCGCAGACCATCGTGCAGGGTGGCACGCTGAGCCTTGCGGGCTCTAAGCTGCTCAACCTGGCGAACGGCGGTTTCTGGCTGCATAACGGCGATCCGCTGATCCCCTATCCGTTCTTGATCTTCGTGGCGGTGCTCGCGGTCGCGACCTACGTCCTGCACTTCACGGTGTTTGGCCGTTATGTGTACGCGCTCGGCGGAAACCGTGACGCCGCGGCGTACTCCGGCGTCAACGTGCGCGGGGTAGAGACGGCGACCTACCTGATCTCCGCAGGTTTGGCGGGCGTTGCGGGCGTTTGCTACGCAGCGTACATCGGTCAAATGTCGCAGCAGGTCGGCGTGGCGTACGAGATGTACGCCATTGCCGCGGCGGTGCTCGGTGGTTGCTCGTTGCGCGGCGGTGAGGGCACTGTGCTCGGTGTGCTGATCGGTTCGGCCATGATGCGGGTCATCGACAACGGCATCAACATGTTCCAGCTGAATTACCAGGATGCCGACGGCATTCATCGGATTTGGCGGCTCGATCCGAATTGGACCTTCATCATCATCGGCGGCGTGATCTTGGTCGCGGTGATCCTCGATCAGGTCGTGCACATCGTGCAGGACAAGCGCCGCATTCGGCGCGCAGCTGACGCCGCCCTGGCCGCCTCGGACGCGCAACAGCACTCGAAGGCCGCCTGACGCCGAGAAGCCGGCTTGCTTTCCGCGCGCTTGCGCTCAGCTTTCGCCGCTGTGTCGGATCACGACGAAGGCGATGTCGTCCTCTTGCTCGTGGAGCCAGCTCCGTACGGCGTTGATGAGCTCGTCACGAATCTGAGTCACCGGCTCGCGCCCGCACTGAGCGAGCACCGCCGCCAGCCGATCGAGCCCAAACAGCTGCCCAGCCGCGTTCATCGCTTCGGTGGCGCCGTCCGTATAGAGAACTAGGACGTCTCCCGCCTCGAGGGTGACTTGCTCGTCCCGCGTGACGCCGCTGATGTCGGGCAGCACTCCAGACCAGGTGCCGCTGACCGGGACGAGCTCCGTTTTGTTCGTGGCGGCGCGGAAGAGCAGCATATCTTCGTGCGCCCCGGCGAAGCTGACCAGGCCGCCCGCGTGGTAGCGGAGCAGAGTCAGCGTCACGTGCTGGTCATTCAGCAAGCGCCCGCGAATATTCTCGTAGAGTACGCGATTGACCGCCTGCAGCGCCTTGGAGGGTGCGAGCGTTGGCGCGACAGCGACGGCCGAGGCCACCGCGCTCTGCAGCATCATCATGACCAACCCCGTGTCCAGACCGTGGCCGGCGACGTCTCCGATGCCGAAGAAGCAACCATCGCTGAGCGGAATGACGTCGAAGTAGTCTCCCCCCACTTCGGTGGCGGGCAGCATCACCGTCGCAATCTCGAGGCCGGTTGCGTGCAGATCGCGGGGCAGAATCGAGGTCTGAATGCGCTGCGCGAGCTCGAGCTCCCGCGTCAAGCGTTCGCGCTCTACGCGCTCGCGCCGCTCGGTCTCCTGCGCAATGCGTTGCACCAGTAAAGCGCCGTGGAGCGCGGCGCCGAGCTGCAGCGCCATGATGTCGTAGGTGACGCCGTGATCGCGCACGAAGTCGCAAACTAGCAGCCCGAACTGGTGATCCTCGTCGTGCACGGGACTCACCACCCAGGAGTAGCGCTCGCTGCTCGGGCGTTGGCTCTCGGGCACGAGCCGCGTCGGACGAAAACGTTCCGAATGTAGCGCGGGATCGACGCGCGCTTCGTGCACCATCGCGCATGCGAGCTTCGCAACGAGCTCCGGCACCGCCGGATCGAGGTAGGTCGAGAACCAGAAGGTTAACACGCCGACACGCAGAAAGCACTCTGGGAGGGTATCGAGCAGCAGGCCTTTGTCGAGGTTACGCAGCAGCCGCTCGGCCACCACCGCGTGCTCACGCGACAGCACCTCCGAGCGAATCCGCTGGCCTTGAGCCCGCCCCGCCTCGGCGCCGCGGAGCTGGCTGCGTAGACGCTGAATCAAGCTCTCGGCGCGTGCCAAGATCAATGGGGTCGCTCCCAGCAATGGCAGCACGGTTCGCTTCAGGATTGCGAGCACCGCGCCGAAATCGTGGAGCTCGCCACCACGCGCCGACTGCTGGGCGAGCGTCGCACTCAAGCGACGCGCGGTCTCTTGCTTCACGCCGATCAATTCCTCGACGAAGGCAGCGTAGAGTGGCTCTTCCCAACCAGCCTCGAGCCGCAGCCCGACGACCTTGCGCCACTCGGTGAGGAGCCCCTCGCGCGCCTCCGCGAGCAACTGGGCGGCGCTCGACTCGCTATCGACGGCGGGCGGATAGAGGGAGACATCGTCCGACATGCAGCCGCAGGAGCGTCTGAGCACGAGCTCGGGTGGCACCAGATTGAGCATCGGCACTTCGCGCTGGTTCAAGCGGTCGAGCACTGAGCCGAGGGCCGCGTCGAGCATGGCGTGAAAGGGTTGTCGCACCGAGGTGAGCGGCGGGTCGCCGCCGCGCGCGATGTCCGAGTCATCGAAGCCCGTCACCGCGATATCCTGCGGCACTCGCAGCCCGAGCGCGCCGAGCGCTTGCATCAGGCACGGCACCAGGTAGTCGTCCACGGCGACAATCGCGTCCACTTTGCCGAGCTTTGGCAGCGCTGCGCGAATCAGCGCCGGGTCTTGCGCGGGGTCGCCGGGAACCACGATATCCGGTAGCGGCTCGATCCCATACTTCGCAAGGGCGTCGGCGTAGGCGCGTCGACGCAGTCGCCCCTCGATGTGCTCGGGGGGACGCGCGAGAAACACAAAGCTCCGATAGCGATGGACCTCGACGAGGTGTTCCACCACGCTCGCCACTCCCGCCTCGTTGTCGATCTGCACGTTCGGATGTCCGGGCAGCGTGAGGGACACTGTACACACCGGCAGCGGCCGAAAGCGCTCTACGAACTCCAGGATTTGTTCGGGCGCGGCCTCGTTGCCAAGCGTGGGGACAATCATCGCGTCCACGTTGTCCGGCCCGGCCAGCTTGGCCGCGAAGAGCCTCTGGGCCCCCGCGCCATCTCGTCTCAGATAGGCGTTCGTGAAGACCACGAGGTTGACGTCGCGATCCTCACAGGTCGCGGCGAGCGCTGCGATCAACGATGCATTGTACGGCAGGCTCGATTCCGTGGTCAGAAAGCCGACAGTGCGACGAGAAGCTTGGAGTAGCGCTGGCTTAGGCACGAAAGCATTGTAGACGCCGGGCGCAGCGGGGTGAAAGCGTTCTTCCACAAGCGCCCCTTGCTGAAAGCCGCTTTCTTGGAAGGCGCGGCGCGCTGCTTGGGTGCTCGAGCGGGGCCGCGAGCGTAGGTAGACGTGCGATGCTCTGCGTTGGACTATCTAGAGCCCCTGTGGCGTCCGCGGATCCGCATGACAACGAAACACCTGCCCATTCCCCGCTCGATACGCTCTCTCCACCGGCTGTCATCTGCCGCCGGAGTCCTGCTTTTGCTCGCGGGCTGCTCGTCGCAGCACGTCGTGGCGCCAGTCAGTGAAGAATGGTCGGGCGCGCCCGCGGGGACCGCGAAGATCGAGCGCGTCCTCATGCTCAGCATCGACGGTTTTCATGGCAGCGATCTCACGCGTTACATCGAAGGCAAGCCGGACTCCACGCTCGGGCGCTTGGCGAAGGTCGGCGTCCGCTACAGCGACGTGAGCGCGCCGTTTCCCTCTGACTCGTTTCCGAGCGTGCTGGCCTGGTCGACGGGCGGAACACCACGCTCGACCGGCGTCTTCTACGACATCTCGTATGACCGAAAGCTCGCAGCTCCGGGTTCGGATTGCTCTACGCTCGGCACCGTCGTCGACTTCAGTGAGACTGCGGATCGAGACAGCACGGCGATTGACGGCGGCGGTGGCTTCAACCCGGATTCGCTGCCCCGCGATCCGGAGCGCGGCTGCGTCCCAGTGTCGCCGCACGATTACCTGCGCACCAATACCCTATTCGAGGTGTTGCACGCCGCCGGCAAGCGCACCGCGTGGTCTGACAAGCACCTCACGTACGACGTCGTACGCGGTCCGTCCGGGGAGGGTGTGGATGATCTCTTCAACCCGGAAATCGCGGCGGTTCAGACCAAGATGTTCTGCGAGGTCAAGGGCTACGACGATTCCAAGGTCGCAGCAGTCGTGCATCAGATTCACGGCCAAGACCATAGCGGTCAGCCCGCGAGCGGCGTACCCACATTCTTCGGTATGAACTTTCAGGCCGTCAGCGTCGTTCAAAAGCAGTACGGCTATCTGGACGCCGCGGGCACGCCGAGCCCCTCATTGGCGACCGCCATCGACAGCGTCGACGAATCGCTGAAGTCGCTGGTGAATGAGCTCAACTCCTCTGGGTTATGGGCCTCGACGCTGCTCGTCGTCGGCGCCAGCCACGGCCAATCGCCCATCGACCCCAAACTCACGCAGCGCCTGCCCGTGAGCCTGATTCCGAGCCTGGTGGAGGAAGTGGGGAGCGGGCTGCTCGCGGCCGCAACCCAGGACGCCGTCGCGCTGCTCTGGCTCACGGACGCCTCGCAGACCGACGCCGTGGCTCAGCATCTGATGGACAGCAAAGATGCGGCCGGGATCGATCACGTGATCTCGGGTGCCGAGCTGGTCTCGATGTACGGAGACCCCACGCAGGACTCGCGCATCCCCGACTTGATCGTGGTCGTCAAAACCGGCACGATCTACACGGACAGCGGCAAGAAAATCGCGGAACACGGCGGCATGAGCGACGACGATCGCAAGGTCGCTTTGCTGGTGGTGGGTGGCAACCCGAAGGCGGCGGTGGTCGACGACGCCGTGGAAACGCGCCAGATCGCGCCCACTGCGCTGAAAGCGCTCGGTGTCGACCCTTCCGCTCTAGATTCCGTGCGCGCCGAACAGACCGCCGTTTTGCCGGGCCTGACGCTGTCGCCCTAGGCGCGCTAAGCTCGCTCGTTGCCGCCTCCGAACCAGACCGAACTCGTCGCGCGAGTGCAGCGCGCGCTTGGGCGCCGAGTAGTAATAGAGGAGCGCATCCAAGAGTTGTGGGACGGCTACGGCGAGCTCTGGCGCGCGGTTCTAGAAGGGAGCTCTGACGCACTTGCCGAGCAGACGGGCGTAGTTTTGAAGAGTGTGGCGCCGCCCGCTGAGGACAGACTGCGCGTGGGGAGGCAGACGCTCGGCTCACACCGCCGCAAGCTGCGCTCGTACGACGTGGAATTGGCATTCTATCGAGATTTCGCCGCGCGCTGCAGCGCTGACTGTCGTGTGCCGGCGCCTCAGCTGCTCGAGCGCAGCGCGCGAGGCTGGCTCTTCGTGCTCGAGGATCTGGATCGGGCGGGCTTTGCCGGGCGACGATCGCTCGTCGACTCGAGCGAAGTGCAGGCGTGTCTCGCCTGGTTGGCCGCGTTTCACGCGAGATTCCTCGGGACGCCGCCGAACGGCTTGTGGAAGGTGGGCACCTATTGGCACCTAGCCACCCGCCCGGATGAGCTGTCGCGACTGGACGACGCGGCGCTCCGCAAGGCCGCTCCGGCGATCGATGCGGCGCTGTCCGCGTCACGCTTCAAGACCATCGTGCACGGTGATGCCAAGCTCGAAAACTTCTGTTTCGCGCAATCATCGGCAGCCGTGGCCGCGGTCGACTTTCAGTATGCGGGGGGCGGCGTCGGCGTCAAGGATGTCGCCTATCTTCTGGGCTCCTGCTTCGAGGAAGCGGAGTGCGCCGCGCGCATCCCCTCGTGCCTCGATTTCTACTTCCGCGCGCTGCGTGAAAAGCTCTTAGGTGCGCCGGATTTCGATGCGGCAGACCTCGATGCGCTCGAGACCGAGTGGCGTACACTCTATCCCTTGGCCTGGGTAGACTTTCAGCGCTTCTTATTGGGCTGGGCGCCCGCTTGTCGCCGCGGCGACTATAGCGAGCGCTTGATTGGCGAGGTGCTGGCGACCCTGTCTCGCAGTCACGAGGCGCTCCGCCGCCGGTGAAGAGTCCGAAGCGCTACTCGCTGCGTGCGAGCTCGCGCATGAAGTGGGTTTGGAGCTCGCGATAGGCGCGCGATGCCGCCGAGCGGCTCTTGCCGAGCACGCGCGAGGCGGCACTCAGATTGAGCTCGTCGCTCGCGCGAAAGAAGTTGCCCTGCGCGGCGGTCTGCTCGAGCGCCGCCAGCCAGCGACGCTGCGGGCGGCTGAGCGTTTGTCGTGCACCGAAGCCGGCGGCCGCCCGGCGCCGCTCGGCCTCGAGTTCGAGACAGCGCTCTTCTTGGCTCGGCCTGCGCTCGCAGAACGGCGCGTCGTCGAAGTTGGTGGCCGTGATTTCGAGGCGAAAGCGCTTGCGGAGCTCCAGTAGGTGGTGTTGAAAGAGCCCGAGCGCCCATTCTCTCCCCGGACGAGAGTATCGCTGGTGAGTCTCCGCTTCCGTTCGCACGGCCTCGATCAAGCGCAGCGTCAGCAGGTCTCGCGCCTCCTCGTCGGATAGACCACGCACTCGCCACCTTTGGGGATGCGCTCGCTGTAGTTTCGAGAGCTTCTTCTCCCACTTCCCTTGATAGCTCACCAAGCGAGACTCATCGACCATCGCAAGGTCACGTTCCCTTTCGTCGGCGAACTCGGCGCGCAACGCCGTCCAGCCGAAGCGCGCCGCGTGAGCGCGCTCGAGCTGTAGACAAATCTGCTCTGAATCGGCGCTAGTCACGCCGCCGTGCACTTCAGAGAGGCGCGCCAGTGCACTCGCGAGCTGCTGCTCGAGCTCGGCTCGGGAGCCCCAGCCGAACTTGCCTGCCCAACGCGCGCTCTGCGCGTTCGTGACTGGGTGCACGCCTGAAATGGCAAGGTGGGTCATCGACGTCGTGCTCCTGAATCCTGAGGCTTTCTCAAGTCCCGATCTGGGGTGCAGCGCGCGCCAGGAATGTTGCACATTTTTGATGGGTGCTCGCGACTTCGCTCGCCCCGTTAAGAGGCTCTGCCGGTCGCGTCTAGAAAACGCAACATCTGTACGAGAGCTGCCCCAATTCCTGGGTGTCCACGGCGGCGCCCAGGAGGACTTGCATGGACGACCCAATGCTGCGCGCCGATTGCCAGCGCTGCGCGGCGCTTTGTTGTCTCGCCTTGGCTTTTGACCGCTCCGCCTGGTTCGCTTTTGACAAGGCGGCCGGTGAAGCTTGTCCGAATTTGAGATCGGATTGTCGCTGTGGCATCCACTCGGAGCTCGTCCAGCGCGGCTTCGAGGGCTGTGCCCGCTACGATTGCTGGGGTGCCGGGCAGCGCGTTACGCTCGAGCTGTTCGCGGCGCGTTCCTGGCAGACTGAGCCAAAGCTCGCCATGGCCATGATCGACGCGTTTCGCGTCCTGCGCGAGGTTCACGAGCTAATTTGGCTCCTGAAAGCGACGAGGCGGCTGCCGCTCACGCCGTCTCAGGAGCGGACGCGCGACGCGCTCCTGGTTACGCTTCAGCCCGCCGTCGGCTGGTCGACGCAGGCACTCGCCCTGTTCGAGCGTGGCCCGGTTCCCACGGACGCGCGCGCCTTCCTGCGTTCGTTACGAAAATCCGTGCGGAGTGAGCGAGTTCTTCGACGCCGGCTGCGGGTGCTTGCGTGAGGGGGCGAGCGGCCGACACGAAATCCGGAGCTCGTACGTTGTTCGCCTTTCTATTCAATGCGGAGGCCCAGTGGTTCAAAGAGCGATAAATCTCGCCCGAAAGTGGGCCCGCATTGGCCGCCCTTTGCCCAACTATTTGGCGCTCAAGCGGCGAATTTCGTTCGGTATCCGCGCCGCTCGGGGGCTGGTCGAGAGTGCCTCAATGGGAGAGTGGGAGCGTGTCGTGGAACGGACCATGCTGTTCGCGCTTGTGTGGGGAGCCTAACTTCGGCAAAACTTACTGGCTAAAGAAGGGACGGTTCCCAGCCGTTCGGAGGAGGTCTAAGCGGTGCAATGGCGACGATGACACAGCGCCCCGCGTTCGGGGAGAGCGCGATCAAAGTGTTGGTCGTCGACGACGATGGGGTGCTCGTCCGTTCGCTGCAGCGGGTTCTGGGCCTGCAGGGCTTCGAAGTCGATGCGGCGTTGGACGGGCGGGCCGCGCTCGCTCGTCTGGAGACCGGGGACTACGATGTGATGTTGCTCGACCTCCAGATGGGCAGCATGGACGGTATGGAGGTCTACGCGATGCGACCGGCTCACTGCTCGCCGGCCACCATCATCCACTCCGCCCACATCGACGTGAAAACCGCGGTATTGGCGACGCGCGCGGGCGTCCAAGACGTGATGCAAAAGCCCGTGCCCGAGGATGTGCT
>JAEUAF010000624.1 GCA_019695485.1 Sorangium sp. | reverse complement strand
CAGGCGTGAGAGGTCGCGCTGAAAGACCTCCGTCCAAACCTGGGCGACGGCGAGAGCGCTGCTGCCGCTCGTGCGCGCGGCGCGCTCCATCTTGTCTTCCCCCTGATCTGCGTCGTCCGTCAGATGGCCGACGTCTGTGATGTTAATGACGTGGCGAAGCGTGTGACCCTGCGCGATGAGCGCGCGCTTCAGCAGATCAGCGAACACATAGGCGCGAAGGTTCCCCAAGTGCTGCCGGCTGTAGACGGTCGGGCCGCAGCTATAAATGCTGACGCCTGCGGCGCTTCTGGGTGAAAACTCTTCGTTGCGACGGGTGAGCGTGTTGTAGAGCGTCAATTCGGTCATGTTCCTTGCCTGTCGAGTTCGAACTTCGAGCGGCATGGAGCACTGCCGGCCGCCCACGGCTGCCCGGGCGGTGCGTTCCGACGTTTTTGAGCGACGCCGGCTACTCCGCCACGGGCGGACAGCAACAACAGCTATCGACGCGGCCAAAGCCCTCGACGCGGAAATACTCCCGCGCGAGATGCTGAAGCCGGAACGACGCCATGAGCGCTCAAGATAGCAGGCAGGGCGCGGGGGCGCTAGGTGCGAGTGGGGCCAGGGCGCATCGACTCCGCCCCCGCGGCCCCACTCGCGTCGGTTGTCAGTTCACGAGCGCCGTCAGTTGATAATCACCGGAACCGGGACGGCGCGGCCCTTGATGTACCCGGTGACGACGCCTCTCGAATCAGCGACCTTGTTGTTTACCGTGTTCTTCAGCACGCACACCGGCGAGCCGTAGACGCTTGCGGGAACCCAGCTGTAGGCGACGCAGCTCGATGCGCCATCCTGGGCGCAGCTATTGGCACAGTGGACCGCGTCGTTGTTGGTTCCGCCCCAGATCGACCGGTAGTCGCCGCCGGGACGATCGGCATTGGCTTCCATCACCGTGGCCTCGCTGTATCTGACGCAGAAGCCCCCGTTCGGAATGCCGGCCTTGCCGTTCGTGCCCGACGCCCACGCGGCAGAGCCCGATTGACGGTAAACCACGAGATTGCCATCGCCTTGCATGTCGACGCGTTCGTTTTGGTTGTCGTAGGTTCCGCTCGACCACTTGGCAGCACCCGACCAGTTGTACACGACGAAGTTTCCGTCGCTCTGCAAGACGGCGTAGGAGCCGGTGTTCACTGTATTCGAGGCCCACCAGGCCTGCGAGCCGTAGAGCACCAGATTGCCGTCACTCTGCATGATCAGGTTGTAGCCGCAGCCGGAATTGGAACCACCGGCGCCCTGACTGTGCAGGTTCTGCCCGGCGAACAAGTATTCGGCGCTGGCGCCGTCGGCGTAGCGATTCAGAACCTCGAAGTACGGACTCGAATAGGGGTTGGTCAGGGCGGAGGTCGTTGCGGACGCCTCTGGTTCCGCAGTGTCGCTGCTAGCGCCGCAGCCGTTCGCGAGGATCCCGAGAGCCGCAAGGCAGGGCAGCAGGTTACGTAGAGCGAGAGTATTGGGCATGACACTTCTCCTGTTGGGTAGCGGGTAGGCAAAACCTCCCGGAACGCGGGCGCCGGTGAAGGCGTCCGTGTCTGCGCGCCCCCTACGCACACATCGTGCCGGGCGCTGCAGCGCGGAGATCACGCATAATGAGCGCGCCCCGGCGCGCCCCGCGGTGTGCACGTACTGTCTACGGTGTGCAGCGCTGCACACCTCTTGCACACTGGGGCTAAAGCCCCGCCGTGTCCCCACCCATTCCGTACGACGCAAGGCGATTGTACAAGGTGCGGCGACTGATCCTCAGCAGGCGCGCCGCGAGTGTTCGATTTCCCCCGGTTCGTTCTAGGACGGATAGAAGCTCCTCCCGGGTGGGGCCGCTTGCAGGAGGCTTCGTGGAGGCGACGTCCGTGCAGCGCCCGAGCTCGACCCGCACGTCGGCCGCCCGGATCTGATCGCCGTCGACGATCACAACCAGGCGCTCGACCACGTTCCGCAATTCGCGCACGTTGCCGGGCCAGTGGTATTCGGCGAGTGCCTTGAGTCCGCAGCCGGAGAAGCGCATCTCTTGCCTTTCGCAGGCGACCCGCAGCTCTTGCAGAAAGCGCAGGGCGAGCACTTCGATGTCGGCCTTCCGCTCGCGCAGCGAAGGGACGTGAACCGGCAGCACGTTCAGGCGATAGAACAGGTCTTCGCGGAACAGGCCCTGCTTCATCATGGACTCGAGGGGACGGTGCGTCGCCGCCACGATGCGCACGTCCACGCTGCGAGCGTGGGTCCCTCCCAGTCGTTCGAAGCTGCGTTCTTCGAGCAGGCGCAGCAGTTTCACTTGCAGTGGCGCCGCCACCTCCCCAATTTCGTCGAGGAACAGCGTCCCGCGGTCGGCCAACTCGACTCGGCCCGGTTTGCGCGAAGTCGCCCCGGTAAACGCGCCTTTCTCGTAGCCGAAAAGCTCGCTTTCGAGCAGCGTGTCCGGAAACGCGGCGCACTGCAGTTTGAGGAACGGATGCGCTCGTCGAGCGCTCGAGTCGTGCAGCGCCTTAGCGATCAAGCCCTTCCCGGTTCCGCTTTCGCCGCGGATCAGCACGGTCGATGGCATGCCACCGACGCGACGCACTACCCGCATGATCTCGCAGAGACCGGGTGTCTCCAGCAAATCCCCCGCGCCGGAGCCCGGCGGCGGTTCGGGACGGCAGCGTGCCGCGGCGCTCAGGCTCTTCTCCAGGACCGCGATCAAATGGGCGCGGTCGAACGGCTTGAGCAGGAAGTCGGCTGCCCCGCGGCGCATCGCTTCCACCGCCTCGGGGACGGTCCCGAATGCGGTGAGAACCACGACCGGGATCTCCGGCCATCGAGTGGCGACCTGCGTGAGTAGCTCGAGCCCTCCCATCCCCGGCAACCTGAGATCGGCCAATAGGATGTCGACTGGGTCCGACCGAAGGCGCAGGAGCGCTTCTTCCGCCGAAACGACATGATTGGCCTCGAATCCGGCCTGCTGAAGTATGTCCAGCAAGACTCGACCGAGGACGCTGTCGTCTTCAATGACCAAGACGCGTGCGGCTGACTCCATCATGCTCTGACTTAGGCTTTCTGGGCAGGAAGGCGCGCTATGGCCGTTGTTCCTCGCCCCACGCTGCTGCTAAGTGACACGGTGCCCCCATGTGCTTCGAGCACATGACGCGCGAAGGAGAGGCCCAGGCCCAGGCCTCCCGGCTTCGTGCTGAAGAGTTCATCGAACGCGAGCTCGATCTGTCGCGGGTCCATGCCGGACCCGCGGTCCTGCACCGAGATTTCGACCACGGGCCCCGTGGCGGAGTCACGCGTGTCGGTTCGCAGCACCACTGGGGTGCTCGAGCCTCTGCGTCGCCCCACGCGGCAAACTGAGCTCTGCCGTGCGAGTCCGTCCGCCGTGTCCGCCGGAGTGGGCGAGAGGGCGTCCAGGGCATTCTCGACCAGGTTGTCGAGCGCCGCCGAGAGCAGGTCCGGATCCGCGCGCACGCGGGGCAACTCGGCCGCCAGACAGACTTCGACCCGTTCGGGATTGCGTCGCGCCAAGCTCGTCACGAGAGTATTGACGTCCACCTCCACCTTCGATGGCACCATGCGCGCGATGCGCACGTACAGATCGATCGTGTCGGCGATTCGGCCGAGCTGGCCTTCCATCAGGCCCAGGTAGGTGCCGAGCGTCGTCGCGCACAAGCCGCGCTCTCGCTCGGCTTGCACATACTGCACGGCGGCATTCAGCGACGCGACCGGAGTGCGCAGGTCGTGAGCCAATTGCTCCAACATGCGTCCCATCTGGGCCAGATTTCTTGCGCGCCGGACGCCCGCGGCCAGATTCTGCGAAAGCTCGCGCAGGGCCCACGCCAGAGGCAAACCGAGGCTTGTCGCAACGAGGGCAACTGACAACTTCACGCTCAGTCGGTCGACCACAGCAGCGCCAAGCACGATGGCGAGCGCTGCCAGCACGGCGAGCGATGCCACCGCGCGCTGCGACCCCGTATGCGAGAACACCCGATAGTGCAGGACGGCGATCGCCGAGAGCGTCGTGATCGCCAGCGAACCCAACGAGCCCAGCCCAGGCAATCCCGCGACGAAGCCCTTCAAGAGTTCGCTCGAACCCAGCGCCGTCCCGACCGCGACGGCGCCGAGCATCAGCCAGCCGCGGGTTCGCTCTTGCCCGTCGCGGTGCGCGCGTAGGTGCCTGACGAGAACCGTCAGGTTGCCCAGCGTGACTGCCAGCAAGATTCCGAGGAAGGCAACTGCCCACGCGGGTGAGTCAATCCAGCGCGCGCAGTCGGGGGACCAAAAGGCCAGAACCGCGAGCAGCGACAACGCGACGCTCGCCACGTGGGTGAGGAGCACCCAGCGCCACAGTGCGCGCAGCCGTCCCGCGAACGCGACCACCGCCTGCAGACCGAGGGAAGTCGTGAGCGGGGACAGCACCAAGTCAAGCAGATGCCAGGTCGTACTCGCCGTTGTTTGGCGCGCAAATGCGGCGAAATTCCAGCCGAACATGTCCAGACACAAGGCCACCAAGGTCCAGCGCAGCGCGCGCGGGCCCGCCGCCCGCGCGACGGC
The DNA here is from genome assembly GCA_019695485.1 of Sorangium sp. Classification (GTDB taxonomy): domain Bacteria; phylum Myxococcota_A; class Polyangia; order Polyangiales; family Polyangiaceae; genus PMG-095. Next base: position 1,504 of record JAEUAF010000624.1, on the reverse strand, counting down.
GACCGCGACCGCGAAATGGCCGCAGCAAGCGAGCAAGTCCAACCACGCCTCGGAAGTCGAGCCCGTCACGATGGAGTTCATCGCCTGTCACCCACGCGGGCGGAGTGTATCAACGCGCTCGGCGCAATGCAGCGTCGAGAAGTCGAAATGGTCCTGTTCGTCTCCGAAGCCCGTACAGGGCCGCTTCTTGCGAGTGACCCCAGTCATGAGCGATGCAAAGCGCCTTCAGCGCTGCTTGCGCGCCGCAAGGTCTGGGCCCCGGGCCGCTCGATTGCGCGCGCGGTTCCATCGATATTCGGCGAACCGGTGACGCAAAGGCACTCGCCAGTAGATGTAATTTTCGTTCCACCAAGCCTTGAGTCGCGCCGCGCCGGCTTTCGGGCCCGTCAGCGTGAACTCAAGGTCCGCGTCGACGCGCGCGAAGTGAACGGCGGTGCCCGCACGGTGCACACCACCCTTGTGGACGGCGGTGGCTTCGTCGGTGGCTCGGCTTCGTCCGGCTTAGTGCTGGCCCCTTCTTGGGGTTGATGGTCCCTCCTACTCGCGCAGCGCGCCGCCCCCAAACCAAAGCGTGATTAAGCGGCGCGGACGCTCGGAGCGATTGGGCCCGCTGCCGTGGGCCAGGCGAGGGTGGAAGAGTAGGGCGTCGCCGGGAGACAGCGGCGTGAGCACACGCCGAGACTCATCGAACAATCCGGCGTTCATGGTCGAGGTGTCGTAGCTCGTGTCGAGGAGCGCGCCGTGGTGGGTGCGCCCGAGGACCTCGAAGCCGCCGTTTTCGGCATCCGCCGGATCGAGGGCAATCACGAGGTTGACTCCGCCAAACTGCTGCACGCGGCGCAGCGCGTCTCCAAACAAGAAGTTTTCGTCTTGGTGATACGGGAAGCCGGTGGAGACACGGGGTAGCTTCAAGTTCACTTGGTCGATCAGGCAGTGGGGCGCGACCAAGCCGCAGCTCTCGACCGCAGCCAGTACCTTCGGATCGCGGCGTAACCGATCGAACGCCGGTTGACCGCTCGAAGGCGATGTGATTTTGCGGAGCGCCCCCGGAAAGATCGCCGGCTCGCCTTTCTTGCCGCTGGCTGACTGCACCTGGAAAAAGACGCGGCGCACGAGCGTGTCGCGCTCGAAGTGGGCGGCAACGCGCTCGAGCTCCGTCGTTGCGGCGAGCAGTGCACCGATCTTTGCTCGATCGAGCAGCCGCGGTACGTGGAACCAGCCTTCGCGCTGGAAGATGATGTGCGGCGCTTCAGCGGAGTCCATCTGGGTGCAGCTGCCGGTCCATCAGAACATGAAACCGCCGCCGATAGACAGCGCCAGCTCGTGAACTGGGGGCGGCGAGCGGACGCTCACGCTCCCGACTCAGCGATTCACTTGCGCGACGCTTGGTTCGGCGAATCTTGTGGGGACGCGGTCTCGTTGGCGTCGGGGGCGGGCGATGATCAGAAAACCCTGCCTTGGCGAGTAGCTGAGCACCCACTAACCCGCAGGGCCGAGCCTCGGG
>JAEUAF010000563.1 GCA_019695485.1 Sorangium sp. | reverse complement strand
CTCGAGAGTGCGTGCGTTTTCGCTGACGACGTGTCGGCAGCGCCGCGCAATAGTCGGCGAAAGGGCGGCGGCATGCGACTCGAAAACCTCGAGCGAAAGATCGCGTAGCGAGCGCACGCCCGGAATGCGCTCGGCGAGACTCGCGGCGCCCGCGCGACACTCCGCGTGGCGGACGTTATACGCCGAGGACGCGAGTTCATGCTTCACGCGGGTGTCGCAAACGACCAGGCGCGCGCTGCCGATGCGAAGCGCCACGCGAGTCGGCTCGAGTGAGCGGCAGTCGATGAGCAACGCATGACCACTCACCCCGAGCGCGCTGATGTACTGATCCATGATGCCGCACAGGGTGCCGACGTACTCGTGTTCCGCGGCCTGACCGGCGAGCGCCAGTGTCTTCCCATCGAGCGGAGGCGATCCCGAAAGCTCCGCTAGCGCGAATCCGGTAGCCATCTCGAGCGCTGCAGACGCCGACAGGCCAGCGCCCGCGGGCACCTCACTATCGAGCAGCAGGTCCGCGCCACGTAGCGGGAGACCGAGCTTCATCAGCTCGCGCGCCATGCCCTCCACGTAGTCGCCCCAAATGCCACGACGCGGCGCGGGAGCCGCATCGAGGTCGAAGGCGAACTCCGCGCCCAAATTCAGGGAGCGCACCAGCACCGTGCGGTCGTTGCGTGCAGCACCTGCGACGAAGGTACGGCGCTCGATCGCCATCGGCAACACGAAACCTTCGTTGTAGTCCGTGTGCTCCCCAATCAGGTTGACTCGACCCGGCGCTGAAAAGACGCGCGGGGCCACGCCGAACCGCGCACGAAAGGCACGCTTCAACTGGGCGACGTCGACTCGCGACACGGGCACGTCAGACGCCCTACCCTTTGACTGCGCCGCTGGTGAGACCACTGACAAACTCCTTCTCGAGCGCGAAGAACAAGATCGCCGGGGGGATGATGGCAAGCAGTGTCCCGGCCAAAAATACGCCGTATTCGTTGGCGTAGACGCCGATATAGAGGTTCAGAATCACCGGCAACGTCAGCTTTTCCTGGGTCTGCAGGAAAATGCTCGGGCCAAAGAAGGAGTTCCAACTCCCGAGAAATGTGATCAAGCAGAACGCCGCGCTCATCGGGCGCACGAGCGGCATGACCAGACGCAAGTAGATCTCGAACTCACTGCAGCCGTCGATGCGCCCTGCGTCGACCATCTCGTTTGGAACGGCCAACACGGCCTGTCGAAACAAGAAGATGCCGTACACGCCGACGATGCCTGGCAAGATCATGCCGTGATACGTATCCACCAGCTGAAGCTTCACCATCATCTGGTAGACGGGCGCAAACAAGAGCACCCCAGGGATCATCATCGAGCTCAGCATGAACGTCATCAGCGCTCGCTTTCCGTAGAACTCGTACTTGGCGAGCGCGTAGCCCGACAGGGAGCAGAAAAAGAGCTGAAGCACCGTGCCAGCGCTCGCGAAGAACAACGAGTTGATGACGTATTGCCAGAAGAAGACTTTGCCCTGAACGGTGTCGTCACCCCCGAACAGCCGCCGGAAGTTGTTCAGATTGATGGTGTGACTCGACCAAGCCGTTGGCGGCGGGAAGAACACGTAGTCGTTGAAAACGCTCTTGTCCTTGAAGACCGCAGCCACGAGCCAGGCGAACGGGGCCAGAACCAGCAGCGTGGCGAACACCAACACCACGAAGCGCAAGTAGCTGAGCGCGCGCCGAGGGTCGCGCGGCGACCGCATTAACAAACCCAAGAAAATCAGCAGAACGAGGAGCAGGACCGCACGCAACGGATTCATCTGTCATCACTCCCGGGCAGCGCCCGACAAGCGGATCTGAAGCAAGCTGAGCGCGAAAATCACGGCCGCCACGACCCAACCGACCGCGGACCCGAGCCCGAGGTCGCCGGCATCGAAACCAACCTGATAGAGGTAGCCAATCACAGTAAGACCGCTGTTATCGGGCCCGCGACCCGCGCTGTCCGGTAGCAGCGCGAGCGGCAGCTCGAACAGCTGAAACGAGCCGCTAATGCAGGTGATGAGCACGAACACCACGACGTGCCGCATCGACGGCAACGTCACGTTCCAAAACACCTGGAAGCGATTGGCGCCGTCGATGCGCGCAGCCTCTTCCAGGCTCTTGTCGACGCTCTGCAGCGCCGCCAAGAAGTAGATCATGTTGAACCCGACCCAGACCCACAACGAGGTGAGGACGATGGCGGGCATCACCAGCGCCGGGTTGCCGAGCCAGCGCTCCTCCAGCCCGAACCCGACCAGCGCATGCACGAAGCGGTTGATCAGGCCGTAGCGGGGCGTGAACATCACGCTAAACAGGATGCCGACGAAGATCTGACCCACTAAGTTAGGCGAAAACAACACCAGCCGGAAGAATGCCTTGGCGCGACTGCCCCCGGAATTGAGCAATAGCGCCAGCAGCATCGACAGCGGCAGCTGCAGGAACACCGAACAAAACGCGAAGACGGACGTGTTCTTGAGGGCTTTGAAGAACACATCGTCGTGCAGCAAAAAGCGGAAATTATCGAACCCGACGTAAGCGCGCGAGGCGGGCCCGTTGGTCTGATAAAACGCCAGGACCCCCGCGTTCAGCAGCGGATACAGCGTGAAGACCACGGCCACCAGCAGGTACGGGGTCAGGAAGACATAGGGAGCGGCGCCACGGTAGCGCTGCTGGGGAGCCGCGGAGCTCTTCGGAGGGATCGAGCGTGCCATGCTCAACGCCTCGCCAACACGTTGCGCGCCATCACGGATTTTACGTAGCTCTCGGCGGCGTCGAGCTCGGTTTGAATCAGTTCCCGCAGGCCGGCTTCGCCGTGCGCTCGGAAGTGCGCCGAGGCGCGTAGGAAGGCCTCGCCCAACTTGCCCTCCGCGAGCGTGGAGTAGGCGTTGGTCCAAGCGGGAGGCGTCTCCGCGGCTCGCGCCGCATAGAGCGCTCCGATGGGTTGATTCGAGAAGTAGCGGTTCGGGTGCTTGAACTCCGGCAGATTCCACGCGTCACGGAAGGGCGGAATGATGTTCGTATCCAGAAAGCGACGCCCGAGTTCCGCTTGGTTGAAATAGAGGGATTTCGCGAATTGCCAAGCCAGGTCGACGTGCTTGCTGCTCTTCGTAATGGCAAGCCCCGTACCGCCCCACACGCTGGTGCGACGCCCGCCGGGTTCCCACGCCGGCAGCGGCGTGACCTTCATCTTGCCGGCCAAACTCGGCACGTCCTGCTCGGTAACGAAGGTTCGCCAGTCGGGCGCGATGTAGAACAGCGCTAAGCCGTCAATCATCGCTTTCATCAGGGACTGGCCCCAACCGCACTCGTACGCGATGCGATCCTTCCCGTAGCTCTGCCGCAGGTACCAGACCATCGTGTCGACCGTGCGCGGATCGTTGAAAACGACGTGCCCAGCGTCGTCGAACAGGTCGAGGCCTCGCTGACGCATCAGCAACAAGAGACCCCAGCTCGCAGCGGAGGGCAGATCGATCATGTAGCGGTCGGGGACCCCGTCACCGTCCAAGTCGCGCACGACCTTGCGGCCTGCCGCTGCAAAATCGTCCCACGTTTTCAGGGTCTCGACGTCGATGCCTAGACCCTCGACGAGATCCGCCCGGTACATGAGCATCACCGGGTGGACGTCGTGTGGCAGAGCGAACACGTGCCCGCGCGAAGACCATAGACTGAGCCGCGAGTTGACCAAGTGTTGGCGATGGCCCTCGGCGTCGAGGCGAGCCGTGAGGTCCACGAAGCCCACGTCTTCTAGCGGCCCGCGCGTGAAGAATGACAAGCTGCCTTCGGGGATCTCGACCAGATCGGGGACTTCGGTCCCGGCCAGCAACGCGTTCTGAAGCCGAGTCTGTAGGGCGCGTTGGTGGACCAGTTCGAGCGCGACTCGGACGTGATGCTCGCGCTCGAAGACGGGGGTTACGCGCCGATACGCGGGCAGATGGTTGGGCGCGAAGAGTGCGAAGATGAGATCTGGTCGCGTCTCCGTGGCCCTCTGCCGCAGTAAAAATACCGAGAGCGTGGAGGCCAACGCCAGCGCCAGCAACCAAAATGGCGCTTTTCCATAGGGGAAACGATCGATCATGCTGCGGTCCGCGGCGGAGGCGGGACGCTAGCATGACGGCCACGCTCCCCAAAGCGGAGCCGACGGCCCAGGCACGACTCACTTCCCGGTAGATTCGGGGGGCCGAGCGAGTATCATGACGCCGGCCGCGCTTGGCGGGGCCGCGTTCATCGCATTTTTCGCTTACATTTAGGCATTTTGGCATGGCAGGCGTCACCCTCACGGATGTGGTCAAGGTCTATGAAGGCGGCGTGCGGGTGGTGGACCGCATGAATCTGGCCATCACCGACCGGGAGTTCGTGGTCCTGGTCGGTCCATCCGGCTGTGGGAAGTCGACGACCCTGCGCATGATCGCGGGGCTCGAGGAGATCACGAGCGGCACGATTCAAATCGGAGAGCGCGTCGTCAACGACGTGCCGCCGAAGGATCGCGACATCGCGATGGTGTTCCAGAGCTACGCACTCTATCCGCACATGACCGTGTTCGAGAACATGGCGTTCGCGCTCAAGCTTCGCAAAATGTCGAAGACCACGATCGACGAAAAGGTGCGCCACGCCGCAAAAATCCTCGTAATCGAGCATCTTCTCGATCGAAAGCCGAAAGCCCTGTCCGGCGGTCAGCGCCAGCGCGTCGCGCTCGGCCGCGCCATCGTGCGCGACCCCAAGTGCTTCCTCTTCGACGAGCCGCTCTCGAATTTGGACGCCAAGCTGCGGGTCGAAATGCGCGCCGAGATCAAGCAGCTTCACATGCGTCTCAACGCGACGACGGTTTACGTCACGCACGACCAAGAGGAGGCCATGACGCTCGGCGACCGGGTCGTCGTGATGCGCGACGGCATCATGCAGCAATTCGGCGGTGCGCTGGAAATTTACCATCATCCGAAGAACCGCTTCGTCGCGGGATTTCTCGGCAGCCCGCCCATGAATTTCTTCGAAGGCACGATCGTCGAAAAGGAGGCGCGGCTCTGGTTCGACGAAGGCAGCGGCCGCTTGCCCGTGCCCGACTGGGCTCGCGAGCAGCTGCTCGACCACGTCGGAAGGAAGGCCGTGCTCGGCGTGCGTCCTGAAGCCATCGCCGACAAGCAGCACGCCCGCTTCGAGTGCAGCGACAATTCGCTAGCCTTCAAGGTGACGCTGGTTCAGCCGCTCGGTGACAAGATGGACGTGTACTTGGCGACCGACCACCACAGCCGAATAGTGGCGCACGTAGACGCCTATGGCGGAGTCGCGGCAGGGCAGACGGTAGCGATGTACGTCGACCTTGCGCGCGTTCACTTCTTTGATGCGGGCGATAACGGCGAGCGCATAGCGACCAACCGAAATCGCGATCAGAACGGACTGCCCATTTAGCCCGCGGGGCACCCCGGGGCCGGGTTCCCCGACGCACGCTGCGTACCGGGGCGTGGTCGCTCGTGAGCCTCGTCAGGCGCGAGCCCGGCCGCGCGGCGAAAGCGCGCAGGATTCGCCGCAACTTCTGGTATAGGTTGAAGGCTGCCGATGACTGAAAAGACCAAAGTCGCAATTCTCGTCGGGGGCGGGCCGGCCCCAGGCATCAACAGTGTGATCGGCGCGGCGACCATCCGCGCGAGCCTTTCTGGACACGAGGTGCTCGGCATCCGCGATGGCTACCAGTGGATCATGAAGGGCGACCTTTCGAAGACGAGGCCGCTCGACATTCAGTCCGTGTCGAGGATCCACTTCCGCGGGGGTTCCTGCCTCGGCACCTCACGCGCGAACCCAACCAAGGACCCGAAGCACCTGAAAACAGCGGTGGAGTCGCTAGCGGCGCTCGACGTCGGCTACCTCATCAGTATCGGTGGGGACGACACCGCGTTCTCCGCGATGAATCTCGCCAAGCAATCCGCGGGCGCCCTCAAAGTGGTGCACGTACCGAAAACGATCGACAACGATTTGGACCTGCCCGAAGGCATTCCGACGTTCGGATACCAGACCGCGCGTCACGTCGGTACCGGCCTGGTTCAGGACCTGTTGACCGACGCGCAGACCACCTCACGATGGTACTTCGTGGTCGCCATGGGGCGCAAAGCCGGGCACCTCGCGCTCGGCATCGGCAAAGCCGCCGGCGCCACGCTGACCATCATTCCGGAGGAGTTTGCGACAGAACGCATCTCCCTCGATCGCATGGCAGACATCCTGGTCGCCTCGGTCATCAAGCGTCTGGCCTATGGGCGCCCCGACGGCGTCGCAGTGTTGGCCGAAGGCCTCGTCGAACATTTGGACGAAGCCGAGCTCGCCAAATACGTGCCCGACGTGGAGCGCGACGAACACGACCACATCCGCATTTCCGAGGTCGAATTCGGTCCCATCATCAAGGCGCGCGTCACCGAAAAGCTGAAAGAGCTCGGCATCAAGACGACCATCGTCACCAAGAACATCGGTTACGAACTGCGCTGCACCGACCCCATCCCGTTCGACATGGAGTACACGCGCGATCTCGGCTACTGCGCCGCCAAGTACCTGATCGAGGGCGGCTCCGGCGCAATGGTCACCATCCAACGGGGCCGCTTCAAGCCGATCAAGTTCGAGGACATGCTCGACCCCCAGACGGGCCGAACCCGCGTGCGCATGGTCGATACGGACACCGAACATTACAAGATCGCGCGCCGTTATATGCTGCGACTCCGCCGCGACGATTTCGAGGACGCGGCCGAAATTGCCAACTACGCCAGCATTGCCAAGCTCAGCCCGGCTGAGTTCCGACAGCGCTTCGAGTACTTGGTGCACGACGAAGCGCCGCCGTTGTCCCTCGACGTGTAGTTAACCGCATGAGTCCCCTGCCCCACTTCGAGCCGCGGCGCGAGCTCGGTCGCACGGGTTTCCGGGCGACACGCGTGGGAATCGGCGATCTAGCGGATCGGCGCGTGCCTCTCGAGGCCTGCGTGTCGACGCTGCGACGCGCGCTCGACGCCGGGCTCAACCTGATTGACACCGCGCCCAGCTACGAAGACGGCTACAGCGAGCAAGTGGTGGGCGCTGCTCTCGCCGGCCGTCGCGAGGGCATCTTCGTGATCGACAAGGTCGATCACTTCGACCGGCCGGTGCTCCCGCAGATCGGCGGAAGCCTCGAGCGCCTGGGCCTGCCGAGCGTGGATCTGTTCGTGTTCCACGGCGTGTCGACGCTGGCGGCGTACGAGGCGCTAGTGCGCCCTGGCGGCCCCTTCAGCGAGCTTGAAGCCTGCCGACAGGCAGGGAAATGCCGCTTCGTGGGCTTCTCCTCGCACGACCCGCTCGTTCTGGACGCCGCCCTCAACGCGCGCGCGGCGGACGTGTTGATGTTCCCTGTGGGGCCGTTGGTCGACGAGCGCTACATCGAGCAGATCCTGCCACGCGCCAAGGCCCTCGGAATCGGCAGCGTTTGCTTCAAAACCTTCGGCGCTGGCAAGCTCCTCGGCGACACGCTGGGATATGGGCAACCCTTGGCGGAACGTCCGCGCGGCAAGCTGAGCTCGGGCGGTGGTGAGGTCGCGGAGCCGGAACTGCCGCGCCTGAGCGTCGAGGAGTGCGTTAGCTTCACGCTTACCCATGATCCGGACGTGGCGCTCCTCGGCCTGAGCTTCCCCAATGAACAGGACGCCGCGCTGAACGCCGCCGCCAACTTCCGGCCGCTCCCGGCCGTCGCCCTCGATGAAATCCGCGTGCGCGCCAAAGCCGCGATCCAGGATAAGGGAGCGGTGTGGTGGAACCCAGCCACGCCCTGAGGTGGGCCTGAGCTCGGCTGCGTCCCGCGCGTGAGCTCGGCGGGTTCGAGCCGCAACGAGATCTGTCGCCGAGCCAGCCGACTCGGCGACGATCTCCCCCTTTTTTCGGAGCGGGACACGCGGTTCGAACGCGCGACCCCGAGCTTGGGAAGCTCGTGCTCTACCAACTGAGCTAGTCCCGCAGAACCCTCCGTCTAGCACGACGAAATGGGTCTGGGAAGGTCTCAGAAACATTGATCTCTGGGCTTGACCCCCGAAAGACCGACCGATATGCGTCACACGGGCTCGCCCTTTTCGGGCTTGACCCCACTCTGACCATGAAGACAGCCATCGTGAGTTCCTCGTGTGAATGTCAGGCCCGCCTGAGCGCCGAACTCGACGAGCAACGCGTCGTCATCCGGGGCTGGGCGCGCGATCCGCGCCGCGGCAAGGAAGAGCTCGCGCCCGCGAACAGTCTCGGATCCGGGAAGCCACATTTCGACGTCGGCTGGGCCTGTCCCTTCTGCACACGCAACGTGCTGCGCTCGTTCGATGTCGGCGGGCTCTCGTATCGCGACGCTCGCCCAGCCCAGATTGCCGGCTAGCGTTCGAGCTCCAGTCTCAACACGATAGGGTTGTCGGAGCCATCCGATCGTAAGTTGAGCGGAGGGGAACGCGCCCCCTAGCCTGGCCGCGCCACCCCGCCGCCGTGTCACCCGCACGGTGGGTCCAGCTCGCTGTCCTATCCCAACCCAAACCCCGCTAGCTCGGCTCCTCGGGCGGGGTGGCATTAGCTAAAATGAACCGGCTCCTGCCGGGGCGTTTCGGTCCGACCGGCTCTCACCCAGTCAGGCGGCGCTCACTACTTGAGGCGCCGAGGCGGATTCCATGGCGAGCAGCAGCGCGCGGAGCACGTGTGCACGGCGATGCTCCTGACGGCGTTGTCGTAACCAGATCGCTTGGCGCAGCGCCTGACGCGCCTCATCGCGGCGGTTCGTCCGCCAACACTGAACGCCGTAGTGGGTCCAGATGCACGGGTCTTCCGGAGCCAAACAGCAGGCCTCCCGCATCAGAACCGTCGCGCGCCGATGTTCTCCTTCCGCCCGACGCCGTAATGCTTGGGCGAGGCGCGCGGCTGCAATCGGGGTGCGAGGGCTGTGGGGGTACGGGGCCTGTGGTCCGCTCATGGGCGATTTCAGTGCGAAAGCCGTGCCTGGCCGATTTGGCCAGCGTCTGCTGATAACGTCCGCTGAACGAAGGGGCCGCCAACGAGTTGCCCTGAAAGCGTCAGGAAACACGTCGCGCCCGCTGAGTCAGGCGCGTGACGTCGAGCTCAAGTCGCATCGATGGCAATTCCCAATTGCCGCCTGAGCCGAAAGTAGCGCTCGCTGGTCGCAAAGCAAATGAGGTCCTTCGCCAATTCACCGAGCGGGCCTTCCTCGGCTTCGAGGACCCTCGCGGCGGTGAGCAGGTCGTTGGAGAGAACGAAGCCGGCCCGGCAAGCGGTCTTGTCCACCGAAGTCGCCCAGCGGAGCAGGTTGGTCCGACCCCCATCCTCCACGAAGCGCAGAAAGCAGCCACGCAACGAGTCGACTTTAGGAGGGTCTAGCATCGGCGCGATGGCATCTGCGATGGGTTGCACTCGGCGCTTCATATCTTCCGCGATCGGAAGCCCGGGGCTGCCGATGGTCAGCGCCGCTAGGAACAAGTCCTCCAAATCTTGGACAGCGTGGAACAGCGTCTTGACGTAGTGCTCGGCGCGGTACATCGCGAGGTGTCGCCCGGCGAAAAAGGCGTGTTCCAGCTGGGTTTTCCCGCTCAGCACGCGCGCACCAACGACGGTGACCGGCGGTACCGCAGGAATGTGCTCGTAGCCGACGTCGCGCTCCTTTTCGACGAAAACGGGCGGAGCCGCGACCCCCAGCGTCGCGGCAGCCCACGGAATCGCGCGCACGGCCGTCAAGGTGGACTTGCCCACTTCCTGACGCGCTTCGGCGGGCGGTTGGTGAAGCTTCTTGTCGCGCCGCAGAGCGGTCACGCGCCCGACCAATACCGAAGGCACGATGGTCGCGAAGATCTGTCCGGTCAGGACCTCCTGCTCCGGGTGAAATACCAGATCGTGCCACGCAGACGCGGTGATCCCACTACGAGGTGAGATAAGTGTGGTCGTGCGATGGGCCTCGAACAGCGTGCGCTCATCGGCGTTGGCCGCTGACAGCAGCATCAAGGCTTGCGCCACACAAAAGGCGCGATCGTGCTCCGCCCGCGCCGCGTAGATCGCGAACAGCTGATGGAGAGCGTCGGCGTTCGTCGGATCGCGACGGATGCGCCGCCATACCGCCTCGGGATCTTCGCTCGCTGCTTCCGCTGCGGTCTCGACTTCGCTCAGATCGACTTCGACATTGACCGCAGCCTGAGCTCGACGAAGCTCTTCTTCGAGCTCGTGGACGCGCTTCTCGAGCTGCTCGATGCGCTTGAGCAGCAGCGTGCGCCCGGCGTCACCGTCAGCTTGCACGCGGAGCGGCGCCAACGAGACCGCAGAGTCCTCATAGTGCTCGATAATCTCGACTTTGTGGCGCGCTTGGTAGGACGCCATCATGGCTTGTTCGAGCCGCACCAGCCGAGCACGATCGAGCCCCAAATTGTCTGCCGCGCGCTCCAGTCGGGCGCGCTCTTCTGCCGTAATTACGCCGTCCTCGAGCGCCTCCGCGAAGAGTCCTTCGTACTGCATCTCGAGCGGTCCGAGCCCGAGCGATCCCGAAAGCTCTCCTTGAACGAATGTCTGGCTGTGCTCGAAACCTGGGTCGCGCGTCAGTTCCTCGGTCATTGTTGCTCCCTCACCGGGGTCGAACCCGACTGAAACCCGGAGTCTTCCCCGCCCGCCAGCTCGCTTCAACCCGTTTCTCGATTCGTGTGGACAGCACGAGCAGCGCCAAAGGTGAGCGCCGATTGGCGTATAGTTCCGGCGCAAATGCGGCGCTGCCTACCTTTACTCCTGACTCAACTCGCGTGCGCATGCGCCGCACCTCGCCCTACGCCAGCCGCCCCTGCCTCGAGTCAGCAGCCGGCAAGTCCCTCGACTCTCCCAACGCACGCTGGGCAAGTCGCGCCACTTGCCCCCAGCGCCGAAGTGCCCGCGACGCCCCCGCTCTCGACGCTCCCCGAACCTCCAGCACCGAGCCTGAACGCCGCGACACCGGCAACGGCGCCAACGAGCTCTGGCGACCCGACAGCGCCCGCCGCGCGCGCGAACTCGCTCCCACCGTTCGAGATCGAGGCACCCTACCTGCCTGGTCAAATCAGGCGTCCCAGCGGAAAAATGGCCGCCTCCGCCTTCGATGAGGAGCTCGCACGCTGGAACATCGGGGGCTCGAGCGATCCCAGCTATGTGAGCAGCAAGCCACAATTTCACCCGGCCGCGCGGGTCGTGGTCGATGTGACGAGTCTCTCTCGTGCGCTCCCTACGCGCAGTTCTCGGGCGAGCTCAGCAAGCGTCGCCTCGATCCTCGCCGAAGCGCGAAGTCAGGGCTATTTCCCGTTTCGCACCTGCTACGAGCAAGGCTTGCGCGTGCGACCTACACTCGACGGCCAAACGCGGATGCGCCTCAGCGTTGGAAGCAGCGGCCGAGTCACACGGGCCAAGCTAGAGAAGACGCGAATTTCCCACGCGCCAACCGCCGAGTGTTTGGTAAAGGCAGCGAGCGAGCTCCGATTTCGGCGAGCTCCCGCGCGACGCGTCGAGATTGAGCTATCCGTCAAACTATGGCCGGGCGACGCACCCTTACCGCCGCGCGCGGAGCCGACGGCCGGAGCGTCTTGGGACCCCGCCCCCGCGGAACGAGCTTTGCTGGCAAACGCGGCCGAACTCGGGCGCTGCTGCACCGAGACGCTCGAACGCGACGCTTCCAGTTGGGGACGCTGGGCGTTCCTCGTGCGACTGGACGCTACCGGCCGCGTCGTGGACGCGCGTGAGGCCGAGAGTCGCTTTCCCGATACCGCCGGAACGACTTGCATCGGTCGGGTGCTGTCGGCCATGGAGCCCTTCGGAACCCCGCCGGCTCCGAAGGAATTC
>JAEUAF010000442.1 GCA_019695485.1 Sorangium sp. | reverse complement strand
CGGCATGGTGTTGAACGCCATCGTCGCAGAGTCGGCGGCAGGTCAGATCGACGCGGCGCGCCGCACGTATGCCGCAGCGGAGAAGATCATCGAGCTCGGCGACGGCCGCAGCTTCGGAACGAAGATCGCGCCCAGCGCGGCGCGCGTACGCTACGTGATGGCGGCCCTCGAGGCGCGGCAAACGGAGCTCGATCGCGCGCTGCCGCTCTTGGAGCGCGCGGTGCGCGACGAACCCAGCACGGACGCGCTCAGCATGATCGCGTCGATTCAGCGGCAACGAAACAACCCTGACGGCGCGATCTCCGCGCTCGACGGCGTGATCGACGGCGCGCGGCGCAGCTCCGATGCTTTGGCGGAAACGGAAGCCTTGATCCAGAAATTCGAAACCCAGCGCGACGCCGGGCGCGCCGACGCAGCCGCCCACACGTTGGACGAAGCGCTGGTGCGCGCGGTGGAAGCCGAACGCGCGGGGCACCCCGGTCCGAGCCAGGCCCGCATCGAGCGGCTCTTGGCGCGCGTTTTGGAACACTACGGGGACCAGGCTGCGATTCGCCGTGCCACCCTGCGCGCCTACGACGCGGCGAGCGGCGACGCGCGACAGCTTGCCGCAACCGTGCTGGACGCGGGACGGCGCGCTCTCACGCGCGGCGATTTGCCAGGCGCGCGCGCAGCCGCGCAGCGCGCCATCGACGCCGGCCTCGGCTCGGACGAAATCGTGTACTTGGCGCTCTGGCTGCAGCTTCTCGAACGTAAGTTCAACGCGCCGAGTGACGGCACCGTCGAAGAAGCCTACGCCGCCATCGACGATTCTTCGGGGTGGCCCGCTCGTTTGCGGGCCTGGGCGCGCCGTCGCATCTCGGACGCCGATTTGCTGGCCTCGGCGCGCGACGCCTCCGAGCGCACGGAAGCAGCCTTCTACGTCGCCATGAGCGAGCAGGTGGCCGGCAAAGCGGACGCCTCGACTCGGCTCAAAGCCGTCGCGGGCAGCGCCGCGATCGACCTAATGGAGGTCACCATCGCGCGCGATCTGCTGGCAGCGCCGCACAAGTATGCGATGCCGCCGAACGTAGCGATCCCCTAGCGAGGAAGGCGTGAGCGCGTGAGTGCTGACGCGCTCAGACTTGGGGCTTACGCCCGAGCAGGCGCGTGGTGAGGAGCTCGCCCAGCTCCTGCAGCATCAGTCGCTCGACGCCGGCTTCCTTCTCTTGGCGCTCCGTCGCGTCGTACTGAAACTCGATCCCCATGCCGGCGGGGTTCGCCTTGGTAGCCTCGTGGGTGGGTGTCACCCAGATCACCTTCCCGCGTAGGCGCAGCGGGTCGGGCATGCCGGGAACTCCGAGCGCAAACACGAACTCAGTGCCCACCGAGAGCGGCTTCTCGGTGCCGATGAAGGTGCCGCCACGAGAGATATTTTTCGTGTAGTCCGCGAAAAACGTATTGAGTCGTTTGTATTCGACTTTCAGCTCGATGGGAGCTCTCGGCGCGCGGCGTCGTTCGTCGTCCATCTGGCCAGCTTTTCTTGTTTAGCCTAGTCCGACGGCCCGGAACAGCGTTCCGACTCGCCGCAGCATGGCACCCTGCCGGTTTGGCCCCGCTGCTCGAGCCGGCCCTCCGCCCGCAGCCAGGAAATCTGCCGTCGGAGCGGGTCAGGGAGTGCTATGCACCCCTGGAAACGTGCGTGATCCCTACGATGTGCTCGGCGTGGCGCGCTCGGCCGGTGAAGCGGAGCTGAAGACCGCCTTCCGCAAGTTGGCCGCCATCCATCACCCGGACAAAAATCCGGACGACCCAAACGCGGGCCAGCGCTTCAAGGAAATCAATCAGGCCTATCAGATCCTGAGCGACCCGCAGAAGCGCGCCGCCTTCGATCGCTATGGCGAAGCCGCTTTTCGACCTGGCGCGGCGGCTCAGCCGGACTTCGACTTCCCGGGCATCGAGGATTTGTTCGGGGACCTGCTCGGCGCGTTCGGCTTTCGTGGCGGTGGTGGTGATCGCGGAGCCATCAAGAAGACGCTCGAACTTACTTTCGAGGAAGCCGCCCACGGCTGCCAGAAGGAAATCAAATACGAGCGCGTGGACGCTTGCGCTCGTTGTCAGGGCGGCGGCGGTGAACCCGGTTCGCGCTCGGAGACCTGCGCTGGGTGCGGCGGTCGTGGCAAGGTTCGCTTTCAACAGGCGCTCTTCCCGATCCCTGTCGAGCGCCCCTGCTCGCGCTGCCGCGGCAGCGGCCGCATTCCGACCGCTCCGTGTATCGGCTGCCAAGGCTCAGGGCTCGCCAAAGCGACACGCCGGCTCGAAATCGAAGTCCCAGCGGGGATCGAAGCGGGCAGCGTTCAGACCGTCGATGGCGGAGGAAACCGCGTGCGCCCCGATCGCCCGCCGGGCCCACTCGAGCTACTCGTGGAAGTGGAGGAGCATGCGTTCTTTCGGCGCGTTGGCGACGATGTCGTCTGCAAAGTGCCGATTTCTTTCAGCCAGGCCGTGCTGGGCGGCGAGGTCGAAGTCCCCACGCTCGAAGGCAGCGTGCGCTTGCGCGTGCCGCCCACGACGCAGGTGGGTGCGGTGTTGCGCCTGCGCGGCAAGGGCATCCCACATCGGGTGCGGAGCGGACACGGCGACCAGCTCGTGGAAGTGACGATCCAGGTGCCCTCCCAGCTGAGCGAGCGCGCACGCGAGCTGCTCACCGAACTTGGTCAAGAGCTCGGTGACGACGTGCAGCCCCAAGAAGCGAGCTTCATGGAGAAGCTCAGAGGCCTGTTCGGCTGAGCGCGGCGCCCGCAACGGCGGCCCCGCCTTCCGATGCGCGGCGGATGAAGACGAGCCAAGTCGCTCGAAGGTGACGAGAGGAAATCATGGATACGACGAAGATCGGAATGCTGGGCGCCGGCAACATGGCGGCTGCGCTGATTCGAGGCATGCTAGCGAGTCAACGTGTCGCGCCCGAACAGATCCGCGCCAGCGACGTGCGCAAGGAGCGACTCGCCGAGATCGAGGCCGAATACGGCATCAAGACCCACAGCGACAACAACGAGCTCATTGCTTGGGCAAACCTGATCGTCATCGCGGTAAAACCCCAGGTAATCGATCGGGTTTTGGACCAATTCGGTCCCGCGTTCCGCCCGGGGACCCTGGTTGTCTCGATCGCCGCCGGCGTGCCGATTCGCGCGCTCGAGGCTCGCTTACCGAGCAGCGTACGCGTCGTGCGCGCCATGCCGAACACCGCGGCGATCGCGCTCGCCGGCGCAACTGGCATCGCACCCGGCTCGCGCGCCACTGAGGCCGACGTGGCCGCCACGCAAGCCCTGTTCGACGCCACGGGTCGCTCAGTGGTGCTCGACGAGTCGCTGATCGACGCCGTCACCGGGCTCTCCGGCAGCGGGCCGGCTTACATCATGCTGATCATCGAAGCCCTGGCCGACGGCGGCGTGAAGGTGGGCTTGCACCGCGACACGGCGTTGCTGCTAGCCGCGCAAACCGTGTACGGCTCGGCCAAACTGTTACTCGATACGGGCGAACATCCCGGCCGGCTCAAGGATATGGTGACGAGCCCGGGAGGCACCGCGATCGCCGGGTTGCACACGTTGGAGTCGGGAGGTTTGCGCCGCACCCTGATCGACGCCGTCGAAACCGCCACTCGACGAGCCCAAGAACTGGGCGAAATCATGGCCAAAAAGCTGGCCAAACCGAGCGAGTGAACGCCGCGTGGGCAGGGCGCGCGAGTACGCAGCCCCAAATGTAAGCGTCCGCGTGAAGGGGCCGGGGGGGGACAGCCTCGCTCCACGCGGACCTCTCAGTCGTAGCAGCCGATCCGATAAAAAGCAAACGGCAAGGCCCGTCTGGCTTCTCGGCGCGCGCGCCGCGAGAGTACCTAGTCTCACACCTCTGGGTGACACTCAGTCAGCGCAACGAAAGCCCCAACGCCGGCCGTGGTCATTGCGATCGCTCACCACGAGCGGGACACGCAGCGTGCTGCCTTGCGACGAAGGAACGACCCGCAGCGAGCGATCGATTGGCGCGTCGGCAAGCGCGGCAAGCTCGCGCACACAGATCCCACGGTCGCTCACCACGAAGCGCCCCTTGAACCCATGCGCGGCCACCCGTTCCGCCCCACCCACGAAATCGACGTACGGCTCGACTCCGACCGGCCCCTCGAGCAAATAGCCATCTTCGTCCGGCTCGCACGAGCGCGGGACGCGAGACAACACGCGCGGCGTCACTTCGATCGCCGGCTCCACCGCGCCCGTCCGCATATCGAGGGGAAACACGAACCAACCTGGTCCGCGCGTCCAAATCCCGAGCGCGTCCTCACCTGCGCCGCGAACCAGCTCGGGTGCAGAGCCTCGGCCTTGCGGCAGATCGGCATACTGCCCGAGCAGCCGGGCTTCGCCGCCCTCCAGCGCGAACACGCGCAAACCGCGTTGTTCTTCTTGCGCCGCGATGTAGTAGGTCGTACCGACCTGGACAACCGACGTGATCGGCCCCACGCCTTTTTGCGAAGCATTCAAGAGCGGCGAAACCGCGCGGTTCTCTTCGACCGCAAACAGATCTGTACTGCCGCGCACGCCAACACTGAGCACGCCCGCGCGTCCGGACGGGTCGAGATCCAGATGCCAAGAGGCGGAGACAGAACTCTCGTAACCGAAAATTTCGGACACCTGCTGCGCATCCTGCCACGGGCTGGGCGCCGATAGGCTCGACCAGACACCGCCCCGCACTCGAAACGCATCGAGCACGGACACCGCGAAGCGCCCCGCCTTGCCAAAGTCCGCGCCACGCGGCGCCCAAGCGTAAGCGCGGAGCTCACCGTCCCCGCCGGTGTCGAATGCCTGCGCGTCGCGCGGCCGACTCGGCGCGGGTTGTTCGAAGAGCCCAAGCCATGGCGCTTGACCTTCCGGCGCGTGGGCGGGTGGCGCGCTCGGCAGCGCGGGATTCGAGCTCTCGCCCGTGGGGGAGCAGCGCAAGATCCAGCGACCGCCGCCTGGTTGCACCAAGCTAGTGGCCTTGGGCAGCGGCGCCACCGGTAGCGGGCGGCTGCCATCTGGACCATCCCAACCCACACGCAACCAGCCGGCAAACGCGCAGCCGAGCCGCGAA
>JAEUAF010000387.1 GCA_019695485.1 Sorangium sp. | reverse complement strand
CGAAGTACTCGAAGAAGAGGTGAAGAAGGTGCCTGCGGAGCGCTACCTGGTGCACACGGGAATGCGCGAGGCCGTGCAAGCGACGCGTGCGTCGGGCGCGGCAGTCGGACTCGGCACCGGCAATGTGCTCGACGGCGCGCGGTTGAAGCTCGAACGCGTCGGGTTGTTCGAGCATTTTCGCTTTGGAGGGTACGGTTCGGACGCCGAAGATCGCACGGAGGTCATTCGCATTGGGGCTGAACGCGGGGCGCGGGAACTCGGTCGATCGCAGGCAGATTGTCGAGTGGTCGTGATCGGCGATACGCCGAAAGATGTCGCGGCGGCTCGCGCGATCGGCGCTGAGTGCATCGGTGTTGCCACCGGGAGCTACACGGTCGAAGCGCTGCTCGAGAGCGGCGCGCACTCTGCCTTCGCCGACCTGGCGGAGGCGGGGGCGCTCGCCGCGCTGTTGGAGGGGTGACTCGGGCGGCGCCCGGAGCGCTGGCGGGTCACCCTCGGCGGCTAGGTTTTCAAACCGCTGAAATGACTGCACCTTCTTCAAGCCGAGGGCTTGCTCTAGATAACTGAATGGATGTTCAGTATCGCTGGGAGCTCCCATGTTTGCCGAGCTCCTTGCCCGTTCTTCGTTTTCCTTTCTACGAGGTGCCTCTCATCCGCAGGAGCTCGTGGCAAAGGCGCGGGAGCTCGGGCTCTCCGCTGTGGCCATTGCGGATTGGGACGGGCTCTATGGCGCAGCACGTGCTTTCGTCGCAGCGAAAGAGCTCGGGCAGCGGGTGATCGTGGGCGCGGAGCTCGCCGTTGGCATTGGCCCACGTCCGCCGATGCTGGCTCCAGCGGGAGAGAGCCTGCCCACCCTGCCAAGTCTGGTTTTACTCGTAGAAAACCAGCAGGGTTATACGAATCTGTGCCGTCTCCTGACGCTCGCGCATGCGGAGTTACCGAAGGGACAGAGCCGGCTCGAGCTTGGCTGGCTGAGTGAATTCGCGGAGGGGCTCTTCGCGATTGTTCCAGGTCCGCGCCGAACAGGCGATGCGAGCGAAGCGCCGAGAGAATTGCTCGCTGCTGTGCGTGGTGCTTTTGGTTCGCGCTCGGCGCTTGCCGTGCACCGACATCTCGACGGCTTCGATGCCGCGCGCGAGCAACTGATCAAAGATTGGTCGCAGAAATACGGCATCGCGCGCGTCGCGACGGCGCGTCCTTTTTATCACGAACCGAGCCGGAAGCCGTTGCTCGACGTGCTGCACTGCATTCGCGAGAAAACTACGCTCGACGCGCTCGGCACCGAGCTCGACGCGAATGCCGAGGCGCATCTGCGTTCAGAGGCCGAGATGTTGAAGCTCTTTCGTGACGAACCGGAGCTCGTCGAGCGCAGCGGAGAGATTGCCGAGAGCTTGCTATTTTCGCTGGGAGAGCTCGGCTATCGGTTCCCGTGTGCGCTCGAAGCGGGGGAGAGCGCCGACCAAAAATTGCGGCGACTCAGCTTCGCGGGGCTCGCTGAGCGCTATCCAAGCGGCACGCCCGCGTCGGTACTCGCGCAAGTCGAGAAAGAGCTCGCGCTCATCGCGGCGCTCGAAGTGGCGCCGTATTTTTTGAGTACTTGGGATGTGGTGCAGATTGCGCGTGCGCGCCGCATTCTGTGTCAGGGCAGAGGCAGCGCCGCGAATAGCGCGGTGTGTTTTGCGCTGGGGATCACGGCGGTCGATCCGGCTCGCTCGAATCTCCTATTCGAACGCTTCTTGAGCGCCGAGCGTCGCGAACCTCCGGACATCGACATCGATTTCGAGCACGAACGCCGTGAGGAGGTGATTCAGGAAATCTACCAACGCTATGGGCGTGATCGCGCTGCGATGGTTTCCGAAGTGATCCGTTATCGAGGGCGAAGCGCGCTACGCGAAGTCGGAAAAGCGTTTGGCTTGGGGCTCGAGCAAGTCGATCGCCTGAGCGCCAGCATCGGACATTGGGATACTGCCGAACAGGCCGGGCAACGCCTCGGTGAAGCCGGCTTCGACGCGGATGATCCGCGCCTCAAACAAGTCCTGACCTTGTCGCGCGAACTCGAGGGGTTTCCGCGGCATTTGTCGATTCATGTGGGGGGCTTCGTGCTGTCGGCGACGCCGCTCTACGAGGTGGCGCCCGTCGAGCCTGCGCGCATGCCGGATCGCAGCGTCGTGCCTTGGGACAAGGATGACCTCGATGTGCTGGGTTTCTTCAAAGTCGACGTGCTGGCGCTCGGCATGCTCAGCGCTGTTCGCAAGGCGCTCGCGCTGATTCATGAAGGTGGCGGGCTTCACGCTGCAGATGAGGAAGCGTTCGACCCGATCGCGACGTTGGCGCGGTTGCCCAGTGAAGATCCGGCGGTGTACGAACTCGTGAGCCGCGCCGATACGGTCGGTGTGTTTCAGATCGAGAGCCGCGCGCAGATGGCGATGTTGCCGCGCTTACGGCCCAAATGTTTCTACGACCTAGTCATCGAGGTGGCCATCGTGCGGCCCGGGCCCATTCAGGGCGGCATGGTTCACCCCTATCTCCGCCGTCGAAACGGAGAGGAGCCGGTCACGCTTCCGCACGCCGATCTGGCCTCGATCCTCGCAAGAACCTTGGGGGTGCCGCTGTTTCAAGAGCAGGTCATGCAAATCTCCATCGAAGGGGCCGGTTATTCCGGCGGCGAAGCCGATCAATTGCGCCGCGACATGGCAGCTTGGAAGCGCAACGGAAAGCTGCTTCGCCATCGACAGCGCTTGCTCGACGGCTTCGCCCGAAAGGGCATTTCGCACGAATTTGGGGAAGCGCTCTTCGAGCAGATCAAAGGCTTCGGCGACTACGGCTTCCCCGAGTCGCACGCGGCGTCATTCGCTTTGTTGGTGTACTCCTCAGCTTGGATCAAGGCCTATTATCCCGCTCATTTTGCGTGTGCACTGCTGAACGCGCAGCCCATGGGCTTCTATTCAGCGGCTACGATCGTGGCTGATGCGCGGCGGCACGGCGTTGAAGTGCGTGATGTCGACGTGACCGCGAGCGGCTGGGATTCTTCGCTCGAGGCGGCGGCGGATCGCTCGGGTATTGCCAGCATAGCAACGGGGGCGCGTCGCAGTCTGCGGCTCGGCCTGCGGCTGATCAAGGGGCTCGGCGAACAGGTTGGGCGGCGTATCGAGGCGGCGCGAGCCGAATGGCGCTTCAGTAGTGTGGACGACGTGGCGCGCCGCGCCGAGTTACGCCGCGACGAATTGGAGGCTCTCTCCGAAGCAGGGGCCTTCGAGTCTTTGGTTGCGGGGCGTCGTCAAGCGCTGTGGCAGAGCCGCGCGCCGCGGCTTTCGGGGTTGTTCGCAGAGACTGCAGCCAAAGAGCCCACTGCCAGCCTGCCAGCCCTGCGTGCTGCCGACACCTTGTTGTTCGACTATCGACGCAAAGGGCTCGCGGTCGATGATCACCCAATGCGGCACCTGCGAGCACGCCTCAACGGACGCGGCGTGCTGACCGCTATCGAAGAGCTCCAATCCAAGCAGCGTCGCCGGGTGCAGGTGGCTGGCGTCGTGATTTGTCGGCAGCAACCCGCCACCGCGAGCGGCGTGGTCTTCGTTACCTTGGAGGACGAGACCGGGTTTTGTAACTTGGTGCTCTGGCGGCGCGTCTTCGAAGAGTTTCGACTGGTTGCCACGCAAGCCGCCATTTTGCTCGCGGAAGGCGACATCGAACGACAAGAGACGCTGCCAGAAGGCGTAGCGGGGAGCGCCGTAGTTCATCTCATCGTGCGTCGACTGGTGCGGCTCGATGTTCCGGGGCGCGACATCGACAAGGTCTCCCGCGATTTTCATTGATCGCCAAGATTGCACGCAAATGGCTCGACCGTGCGCCCGACGAGGGCCCATGCGAAGACCTCAACGATCGAAGTTCCTTGCCTCGGCATTCCTCGTAACGCTCTCAGCTTGCATGGACCTCGAGCCACCCGATAGCGCGAGCCTGTTCAACGAAGGCGGTGCGAGCGGGCTTGGTTCGTTCGGGGGTGGCCGCAGCGCCGGCAGCGCCGGCAGCGCCGGTCGCAGCGCGAGTGGCGGCGCCGCTCAGGCCGCCGGGGGGGCTTGTTCTGCCAGTTGCGGCTCGACGAGCGCGCATGCGGGCGGCAGCACTGCGTCGCAAGGCGGCAATGCGGGGACCGCGCAAGTTCCGAAGAGCGGCGGCGCGCCATCGAGCGCTGGTGGTGGGCTAGGCGCGGCAGGCAAAGTTGGTGGAATCGTCGGAGTGGGAGGGATTGCCGGCGCTGGCGGCACTAGTGCGTTCGCTGGAGGCTCGAGTTCGAGCTCGAGCCAAGGAGGCGCCGCGCCCGCAGCCGGGGCGCCGGGCGGCGGCGCCGCTGGCGGCGATGCTCTGGGCGGTGCTGGCGGAATCGACCCAGTCTCTCGGGTCGCCCCATTTTTCAGCGAATACCTAGAAGGCACCAACAGTGACAAAGCGCTCGAGATCAGCGCGAGCTCCTCGGGCACTCTCCTAGGTTGTGAGATCCGAATCTATGCAAACGGGTCCGTAACCGCGAGTCGAGTGATCCCGCTTGCGGGCAATGTCTCGTTCGACGCACCGGCCGTGGTTTGCTCGCCCACGCTCGCGGCGCGCCTCGCTGCCTGCACTCATTCCGCAACGCTCACGTTCAACGGAAATGATGCGGTCCTGCTCGCTTGCGACGGAGCCGTAGTCGACGCGATTGGCACCCTCGGGCAGGATCCGGGTGCCAGCGGTTGGGGTAGCGGCGATGCGCGCACGACTGACATGACCTTGCAACGAGACTGCGCCGTGACCGCCGGCGATCCCGACCCGAGCGATCCGTTCGAGCCCGTCTTGCAATGGATTGCGGTAGGGGCCGACGCCACGAAAGGGCTCGGCTCCCACTGCGTTCCCGGCGGTGCCTAGCGTTCAAACGCCGCCAGGCGGAGGGTTTGGTACTAGGCGACCCCTGCGACCGCTTCCTCGGCAGCCGGCGGCGCGGTGGAGGCTTCACGTGGACCCGCGGTCGTGCTGCTGCGGGCGACGATCGCGTCGCTGCGAACCACTGCGTTCTCGTTGACCTTGACGCTAACGATGCGCGACACGCCGGGCTCTCCCATGGTGACGCCATAGAGCACGTCCACGCTCTGCATCGTCTTCTTGATGTGCGTGATCAAGATGAACTGAGAGTGCGAGGTCATGGCGCGAACTAGCTCGTTGTAGCGGGCCACGTTGGCCTCATCGAGCGGCGCATCGACCTCGTCCAAGATGCAGAACGGGGAAGGGCGATGCTGGAAGATCGCGAAGATCAACGAGACTGCCGTGAGCGCCTTCTCTCCACCGCTCATCAAGTCGATGGTCCCGATCTTCTTACCCGGGGGCTGGGCGATGATCTCGACGCCGCTACCGAGCATATCGTCCGGGTTCGTGAGCTGGAGCTCCGCGCGGCCGCCGCGGAACATCTTCGAGAAGGTCTTCTTGAAGAGGTTATTGACCTCGTCGAAGGTCTCGCGGAAGCGTCGGCGAGATTCACGGTTCATGTGGCGGATCGCCTGGTCGAGCTCTTCCAGGGCCTTCTCGATGTCGACCTTCTGGTCGTTCAGCTCGGTGAAGCGGCGCTCAGCATCTTCATGCTCGGCCTTGGCGTCGAGGTTCACGGGACCCATGCGGTCGATGAGCTGCGCGAGTTCATCGATGCGACGGCGATGCTCGGCGTCCGGAGCGGGGCGGGCGTGGTAGTCGCCGACCACGCGCGCCAAATCGAGGCCTCGAAAGCGCTCGCGAATGCCGGTGAGTAAGTGTTCGCGCTCGAGTTCGAGACGCTGCACGGCCATCTCGTGTTTGCGCGCCTCTTCGTCGTGGGTCGATAGCTCGTCGCGCTGCCGGCGAAGATCGCTTTCCTGAGCGTTGAGGGTGGAACGAACGCCGTCCAAGCGTTCGCGGGCCTCGTCCAACGCGATGTGAGCGAGTCGCGCACGTGCCGTGGCCTCGATGCGCCCCTCGCGAGCGAGCATGATGCGGGCTGCGGTTTCGCCGTAAGCCGCTGCGCCCTCGAGAAGTTCCAGATTGAGTCGCTCGACGCGCGCATCGAGCTCGGCGAGCGAGCCTTCGACTCGCTCGCGGCCCGCTCGCGCGGCACCAAGCTGCTCCTTGACCTGCGCCAAACGCACGCGGCGCTCTGTGACGAGTGACGCCTGGGCGGCGACTCGTTCGCGCCAGCCCTGCGCGTTGTCTTCGGCTCGCAGCAGCGCATGCTGCACATTTTCGAGCTCGGCGCGCACGGAGTCGAGCTGGGCGCGCGACTCGCTCTCGGTGGCCTGTGCCTCGTCCAGCGTGCGATTGATTTCGGTGAGCTCGACGCCAATCGCGAGCAGGCGCTTCTCGATACGCGCGATTTCGGCGAGGGTTCGCGACAGATCCTTCTCGGCAGTGACGTGGAGCAGCTCGCCCTCGTGCGCTTCTTGGCGAGCGCGATCGAGAGCGGTCGACACCTCGGTGGCGCGCGAACGAATTGCCGTGTGGTTGGCTACGAGCCGTGCGGACTCCGCCTCGAGGCGCGCGAGCTCGTCCGTCAGCTGATGCATCTCGCGTTTCTGCTCGAGCATGCCGGATGCGACATCGTCGCCGCTACCACCGCTGACGATGCCGTCAGGGCGCGCCACGGTGCCGTCGAGCGACACCGCCGTAACGCCGGGATAGCGGCGCGCGACAACGGACGCGTGTTCGGGCGTCTCCACCAGCAGCGCATCACCCACCACGGAACGAACCAGAGCTTCGTCGGCGGGGGCATAGCCGAGGCGGTCCGCGAGGCGCCCGAGCACGAGCTCATCGCCAGAGCCACTAATCAGGGCGCCAGCCACGTAGCCTGGACAGCCCGCGATCACGTCGGCGCGGCCGCGCTCGTCCCGCGCCAATTCGGCGAGCAGCGACAACGCGCTCGTTTCGTCCGAAACCACGATCGCCTGCAAGCGTGTGCCAAGCAGCCCCGCCACCGCAAACGTCACGTCTTCGGGGACTTCGATGCGATCCGCGACCATGCCAAGCACGCGCGGATCACTCTTGGAGAGCAGCGCACGAGCTCCCGCGCCGACGCCCTCGAAGCGTCGATGCAAGTCTTCCAACGCGCGGAGTCGATTGCGACGGCGGCCGACCTCGTTCTTGATGCTGTCGACGGCGCGTTCACTTTCGAGCTGACGTGCTCGCAGCGACTCCATCTCGACCCCGAGCGCCTCGCGCTCCGCGTGGGTCAGGCGTTTGCCTTCAGCGAGCTCCGCGACGCTCGTTTCGAGGGCGTTCTGGCGGGCCAGTCCGGCCGCGTGCTCGCCATCGAGCACTTCTTTTTCTTGGCTCAGGCGGTCACGGCGAACGCGCGCGTCCGAGACGCGCTGCATCAGGCCGTCGACCCGCGCTTCCAAGGCAGCCGCTTGCGCGCTCAAACCGCCGGATTGCTTACGGAGTGTGAGCACCTCCTCGTTGGCGTGAGTCTCTTCTCCTTGCAGACCGCTCAGCGCCTCTGTTTCAGCGAGCGCGTCCGCTTCACGGGCGCGTTCGTCCGTCGCGAGCTCGTGCACTCGCGACGCGAGCAGCTCAAGTTCCGAGGCCAGACCGGCGTGGCGCGAGCCGAGCTCTTCTACCTCGGCCTGGCCGACTTCCAGGCGTTGCCCGAGATGCGTCAAGCGATCGCGCGCGCGTTCGATCTCGGCGTGCAGTGTGCTGACTTCGTTGTCCGTCTCGAAGGCCCGTTGCGACGCGCTCTCCGCCTGTGCTTCGATGGCGGACGCTTCGGCGCGAGCGGTGTCGATGCTGCCCTCGGCGCCGCGCAGCATGTCGCGCAGGCCTGTCGCGGCCGTGGAGGCTTCCTCGTAGGCGCCGCGCTCGACCCGATCGACCACGATGATTTCGAGCAAGCGATGCGACGCATCGTGAAGCACCAAATCGTCGAGCTCGCGACGGTATTCGACGAAGCGCTCGGCCTTGGCGACCTGACGCTTCAGGGACGCCCGATTCCTGTCGATTTCCGAGACGATGTCATTGATGCGCAGCAGGTTCTGACGCGTCAGATCCATCTTGCGCTCGGCCATCTTCCGGCGCTGCTTGTACTTGGTGATACCGGCCGCTTCTTCGATGAACAGGCGGCGATCTTCCGGGCGCGCGCTGACAATCTGGCCGATGCGGCCCTGCTCGACGATTGAGTAGGCCTTGGTGCCGACGCCAGTCCCGAGGAAAAGCTCCGTGATGTCCCGCAGCCGAACCTGCGTCTTATTGATCAGGTACTCACTCGTGCCGTCGCGAAATAGGCGGCGAGTGACGGCGATGTCCGGGTAGTCCTTGTATTCGAGGGGAAGGCTCGCGGCGTATTCCGGATTGGTGTTGTCGAAGGTGATGGTCACCTCCGACATGCCCGCCTGCCCGCGCGACTCGGAGCCATTGAAGATCACGTCTTCCATCGCCCGACCGCGCAAGTGCTTGGCGCTCTGTTCGCCCAAGCACCAACGAATCGCGTCGACGATGTTGGACTTGCCACAGCCGTTCGGCCCCACGATGCCGATCACATCGTGGTCGAAGTGGATCACAGTCCGGTCCACGAAGGACTTGAAGCCTGCGATCTCGAGCTTCTTGATGTGCATCTCTAGCTACCCTCAGCGACTCAGCGTTATAGCAGTCCTTGCGCTTTCCCGGCGGCCGGCCGCTCGAGTCAGACAAGGGAAAGGTCACCGCATGACATGTATGGTCATGCGCTGCCTTATCTCGCCGTTCTACGCGCCTGAACGGATGCACACAAGCGCAAACGTACAGCTCGGCGTCAGATCGCGCACATCTTTACGTACAAAGGGGCGGCGTAATGCGCTCCCGTCGCCGATCGGGCCCGTAGAATTGCGGATTTTTCGCGCTGCGCCGAGTCCGAAGTCTCGGCACTGCGGCTTTTTGGCGTCGAGGGTCGAGACCTTGGCAGCTCGGTGCTCGCGCGGGCTACGACCGGCTGAACGAGAACCACTGAAGGAAGCCCTCAAGTCACATAGGCCGGTTGGTTGGTCTGTCTTGCTGGCCCCTGCTACGCTGTGGAGGACGAGCAATCTCGGCCGATTTCAACTCGCTGCGCCTCTACCTCGGCGACCAAAGCGTGTCGGCGCCGGGCGCCGGCCAACGTCAGCGCAGGGCGCTGGCCAGCGCTGGGCTCTCTCGCCTCGCGGCCGCGTGACGCGGGAACGACAAGGAGGCAGAGTTGACAGGACGCTCGCGGCGACTCATTGAGCGAGCAGGTAGTAGAGGATCTATCGACGATGACTTACGAGTATCTGTGCACGGCCTGCGGTCATGCTTGGGAGGCCGAGCAGTCCATCAGTGAGGCCGCCCTCAAAGAGTGTCCGAGTTGCAAGCAAGAGGCAGCCAAGCGGCAGGTGTCGGGCGGCGCCGGCTTCATCTTGAAGGGTGGCGGCTGGTACGCCGACCTCTACAGCTCTTCTAAGCCAGAAAAAAAAGCGGGAAGCTCTGAGTCGAACAAGTCCTCGGAAGGCGGCGGTGAGTCGAAGAAAGCCTCCGACGGAGGCTCGAGCAGCTCGTCGACTACCAGCACCGCCAGCACGACATCGGAATCGTCGAGTTCGCCTACCAAGACGACCCCGGCGGCCGTATCCTGAGTAATGGCAGACCATCGACGCGAAGTGCAGGAACTCCGAGAGCGCGTCGCGCGGCTCGACGGTGAACTCTGTGATCGACTCGATGCACGAGCTCGCCTATCTCACGAAATCCGTGCGCTGAGTGAGAGCGAGCCCACGGCCGATGGCGGCGAGGCTGAATGGCTCGAGCGTCTCGTCGCAGCGTCGAGCGGCGACATGCCGGGCGACAGCCTGAAGGCTATCTTCCGCGAGATCCGCGCGGCCGGTCGCGCGATCGAACAGCCAGCACGCGTTGCCGTGGTGGGGCCCGAAGGGGGCTTTTGCTACCAGACGGCGCTGGAAGCTTTTGGCGCGACGACGCAGACCGTCGAGAGTGCCAGCGTGGCCGATGCGTTGGCGGAGGTCGTGCGCTCGCGAGCAGCGTTCGCGATGTTCCCGTTCGAGTCGACGGCCGAAGGCTTGTCGCAGGCTTCGCTCATGGCCCTGGCTGAGAGTGAGCTGGTGCTGGTGGGCGAGCGCTTTGCGCCCGCGAGTTATCAGCTGATGTCCCTGGGGGCGGACCCCGCAACGCTCGAAAAGGCCTACATGACTGCGGCCGCACACGCGGCTTGCCAGCGCTTCCTCGATCGGGAGCTGCCTCGCGTGAGCATCATCGACGTGCGCTCGCCGCGTGAGGCTGCCGAGCTTGCCAAAGAAGCGGCGACCGGCGCAGCTGTCGTTCCCGAGCGGGCCGGGCGCCTGGCTGGGTTGGAGGTGCTTCGGCCCAATGTGGGCGATGCCCTCGACGTACGCATTCGCTACGGCATCGCTGGGCAACGACCGGCGCCGAGGAGCGGCCACGATATCTGCTGCCTGCTCTTCAGCACGGACAACCAGCCGGGCTCGCTGTACGAAGTTCTTCGGAACTTCGCTGAGCGTGGCATCAATCTGCGCAAGCTTCAGTCGCTGCCCACTCGACGCGAGGGGTTCGACTATCTGTTCTTCGTCGAAATCAGCGGACACGCCTCCGATCGCGCGGTCGTGACGGCCCTCGAAGGAATCAAGCGAGCCGTGCGCTACTTCAGGCTGCTCGGCTCGTTTCCCACCGCCGCTTGAGCCTGGGCGCGACCATCGTCTGGCGCGGTTTTGCCCCTGGCGTCCGGGCTGGCGAAGCGTGGTACGCTGCGCGCCCACATGGTCCGAACGTCGCAGGCTGAAAATCGAACCGGCGAGCCCTCTGCGGCAGGTTCCTCAGGCCTAGTGCTGGCATCCGTCGAGTCGCTCGCGCCGTACGAGGGCGGCAAGCCACTCGATGAGCTAGCGCGCGAGCTTGGCGTTACGAACGCCGTCAAGCTGGCGTCGAACGAGAATCCGCTTGGGCCGAGCCCGAAAGCCCTGGCTGCCGCTCGCGCTGCGCTCGAAGAGGTGCATCTCTACCCAGACGGCGCCGCCTATCGCCTGCGTGAAAGGATCGCAGCGGCTCACGGTGTGACGAGCGCCGAAGTCATTCACGGCAACGGCTCGAACGAGCTCTTGGATCTATTCGCCAAAGCGTTCGCGGCCGGCGGGCATCACATCGTTTTCGCAGAGCCGAGCTTCGTCGTCTACCGCATCTCGGCGCTCGCTTACGGGGCGCCCTTCACGGCCGTGCCACTGCGCGCGATGACTCACGATCTCTCGGCGATGACGGCCGCCATCACGCCCGATACGCGCCTCGTGTTCATCGCGAATCCCAACAATCCCACCGGCACCCACGTGGGGTTGAGCGAGGTCTCGCGCTTTCTCTGCGAAGTTCCTGAAGACGTGATCGTGGTGATGGATGAGGCCTACATCGAGTACGCCGATGCGCCCGATTTCCCCGATTCGCTCAAGCTTCGCGGTTTACGCGAGCGGCTGCTGATTGTGCGCACGTTTTCCAAGATCTACGGCCTCGCTGGCCTGCGCGTCGGGTACGCGATCGGTCCGGCCAAGCTTGTCGACTACTTGAATCGCGTGCGCGCACCGTTCAACGTGAGTGCAGTGGCTCAGGCGGCCGCCATCGCCGCGCTCGACGACACTCTGCACGTCGAGAGGAGCCGCGCTCTGAATCTGCGTGAGCGTTCGCGTTTGAGCACGGAATTGTCGGCGCGCGGCTTCGCCGTGGCGCCGAGCCAGGCAAACTTCATTTGCGTCGACCTCGGGTGCCCGGCGCGGCCGGTGTACGACGCGCTGCTCAAAAAGGGAGTGATCGTGCGCCCATTCGCCAGTCTGCCGCAGCATCTGCGCATTACGGTTGGGATGGAGAGCGAGAACGATCGCCTGCTCGCCGCTCTCAAGGAGGTTCTCGGGTGAGCGGCCTTTTTTCGAGAGCCCTCGCTGTCGCTGGCGTGGTTTTGCTCCTGTCGGGGTGCGCAAAAAAGCAGGACGTTATCGTCGAGACCGGCGCGGGGAAAGAGACCTCGAAGGGCGCCATCGACGCCGACCCGATCGCGCTCTTGCCAGGGAACGCTGTCGGCGTCTTGGGGCTCGATGCGAAGGCGTTGTCGGCGTCGCCGTTTGGTGCGCGCCTGACTGCCATCGCCAAAGCGCGCTCGCCGCTGCCGGAGAGCGCGGAGTTCGAGCCGGCGCGCGATCTGGATCGGGTCTATCTTGGGTTTTACTCGATGCAGGGCGTGGACACGGTTGGGATCGCCGTGGGGCGCTTCAAGCCCGACAAGATCGAACAAGCCGGGACCTCGGCGGCTGCTACCAGCGCAGCGGGTGGGGCCGGCACCCCCATTACCAAGAGTGAATACGCTGGGCGCGCGGTCTTCACCTCGCGCGGCATGGGCTTTACGGTGCTGACGGAGCGCACGTTGTTGCTGGGCGACGAGACCGGGATTCGGCGTGCTCTCGACCGTATCCAGGGCGGGCGAACCAAGCGGCAGCTTCCCAAGTGGATGACCGACGCTCTGGAGTCGAAGACTGCTCCGCTCGCGGGCGGGGCCGATTTTACGTCGCAACCTCTGCCTGCGGCCGCACGGGAACAGCTAGCGTTCGTGGACGGGCTGAAAACGCTCGCGCTCGTGGGAAATTTCGCGGACCCCGGGCTCAACCTGGCGGGCACTCTGAGCTACGCCGAGGCTGATAGCGCCACCCGCGGGGCGGAAAATCTGAAGGCGCTGCATAGTCGGCTCTCGACGTACGGGACCGTGCTCGCCCTGCTGGGGATCCCACAGCCTGTGCGCAGCTTGGATGCCAAAGCCGAACAGACCGAGGTTCGCTTCGTTGTTGGCGTCGATGGCGGGGCCGTCGCGGTTCTGCTCGAGAAGGCCGAAGCCTACCTTTCGGCGCTCGGAGTGGCCCCGGCGGCGCGCCCGAGCAATCCTTGAGGTAAGCGATGGCCCGACTTCTCGTGCGTCCCAGCCTAACGCCGCTTCGTGGAAGCGTGCCGGTACCGAGCGATCGCAGCATCACCCACCGCGCCGTCATCGTCGCTGCGCTGTCGAACGGTCCGTGTGAGCTCCGCGGCTTCGCCTACGGCAACGACAACCTGAATACGTTGCAGGCGGTGGGTGCGCTTGGGGTGCGTTACGATGACGATTCGCGCGGCACGGTGCGATTGCGCGGCGTCGGCTTGAATGGCCTCTCGGCGCCGGTCGCGCCACTCGATTGCGGCTATTCCGAGACGGCGCTGCGCTTGCTGTCAGGTGTGCTGGCAGGGCAGCCCTTCGCCTCGACACTGACCGGCGCCGTGCGCCTACGTCACCGCGATGCATCTCCCGTCATCGAACCACTGCGTCGGCGGGGTGCCCGCATCGTGGCGCGCGAAGAAGAGGGGCGCCTCTGCGCGCCACTCGCGTTCGCGGGGGTCGAGCCCGGTACGCGGCTCGGGCCGCTTCAATACGGGTTGACCGGCGTGAGTGATCACACCAAGGGCGCATTGCTGCTTTCGGGCCTTTTTGCCTCTGGACCTACGACGGTTCACGAGGGCGTCGTTGCGCGCGATCACACGGAGCGCCTGCTCGACGCGCTCGGCGTGCCGATCGAAACCATGGGCAGCGTACTGCGCCTGCATCCGCCTGCGGACCCGCTCTCGATCAAAGGCTTCGTGTTCGAGCTGCCGGGCGACATTTCGGCCGCGGCGTTCGTGCTCGCGGCGGGACAGATCGTGCCCGAAAGCACGGTGAGCACCCGACGCACGGGGCTGAATCCCACGCGCAGCGCGATTCTCGACATCATTCGGCTGTTCGGGGGGCGCACCGGAATTACTCCTGTGGGTGACAGTATGGGGGAGCCTTTCGGCGAAGTGAGCTCGCGCGGCTCGCTGCTCAGGGCGACGCCGGTCAGCGGCGAGCTCGCCCAGCGCGCGTTCGACGAGATCCCCATCGTGTGTGCCCTCGCCGCGCGGGCACGTGGTGTCACGGAAATTCACGATGTGGGCGCGCTGCGCGGCGACGATCCCGACCGTATTCATGCGTTGGCCGAGCTCTTGCGCGCCTTCGGCGTCGGCGTCGAGGAGTATCCGGACGGCCTAGCTATCGAAGGGCGCAGCGACGCCCCCTTGCGCGCTGCCCATGTTTCGAGCGGCGGTGACCACCGGCTGGCGATGACGGCGGCCGTGCTCGGCTTGGTAGCGGACGCTGAAACGGTGGTCGACGACGCGGACTGCATTTCCGTGAGTTTCCCGCGCTTCGTCGGCACCCTTCGAGCACTCGGTGCGGACCTGGAGGTCCAGAAGTGACGGCTCGCGCACGGCCCGTCGTGGCGATCGATGGTCCAGCTGGGGCGGGTAAGTCGACCGTCACCCACGTGGTCGCCGAGCGCCTGGGGTACTTGCTCGTGGATACGGGGGCCATCTATCGGACCGTGGCGCTGGCTGCCGAGCGTCGCCACGTGTCCTGGGATGATGGCGACGGCGTCGCGGCGCTTGCGGCGGCGCTCGTCGCTCGCGAAGCAATTCGCTTGGAGCGCACGGCCAACGGCGGGCAGCGTGTGTTGTTGGAAGGTGACGACGTATCGACCGCGATTCGCAGCCTACCGATGGGGCAGGGCGCCAGTAAAGTCTCGGCAATCCCCGGCGTTCGTCAGGCGCTGCTCGAGCTGCAGCGTGCGGCAGGTCGCGCGGGTGGCGTCGTTCTCGAGGGCCGCGACATTGGCACGGTGGTTTTTCCCGATGCAGAAGCCAAGTTCTTTCTGACCGCCAGTATCGAGGTGCGCGCCAAGCGTCGCCACGACGAGCTCTCCGCACGCGGCCAAACCAGCAGTCTTTCGGAGGTGTTGAGTGAGGTGGCCGAGCGAGACCGTCGCGACAGTTCACGTCCGGTGGCCCCGCTGAAGCAAGCCGCAGACGCGCTGGTCGTCGACAGCTCAGGTCTCACTATTTCCGAAGTTGCCGACCGAATCGTCGACGAAGTGCGTCGCGTCGAACGGCGCCTTTCGGAGAAGGCGGCGGGGGCGCGCGGCTGACTCGCGGTGCCCCCGCGCTGTCCAAGGCTAAGGTTCGGCAATGAGGGCCGCCGCGCTGCTCGTGGTGTCGGTTTGCACGATCGCCTGCGCGCGCGAGCGCACGCTGAGTCCGCCACCGATGGCGCCTCGCGTCGAGGAGCCGGGAGAGCTGCTGCCCGCGGATCTCGACCTAGTGGTGCGTCTGGACGTGGCTCGGCTGCGAGCGCTGCTGGGCGTCGACGCGCCCGAGCTAGTGTCACAACTGCAGCGGGCGGCTCCGAGCGACGAGCCTGACCGCGAGACGGCGCGCCTTTTGTTCGCCCTATTGTTGCGCGCGGAGGCGGTGTGGATTGGCGTGCGGCCTGGGCTTGACGCCGAACTCACCGACAATGTGATCGTTCTCAGGGGTGACTTTCGAAAGCAAGTGCCGCAGCCGCTCGGCGGCGAGCCGCGCTGGTATCGAGGGCGTGACCTCGGTGGCAACCTGCTGCGCTTCGACCGCGACCCGCCGAGGCTTCGAGCGTTGCCGGCGGTGTTCTACTTTCGGGACCCCGATCTCGCGGTGCTTGGCTCAGTCGCCGAGATCGACGCCCTCGACCTGCGCATCGATCGCGGCGACGGCGATCCGCCGCTGCGCGCACCCGAGTCGGGACTCATCGCGCTGGCTGCGCGGCTCGGCCCTTTGAAGGAGAAGCTTGCCCGGCGTGCGCCCGTGCTGAGTGGATTGCTTGCTGGTGCAAAGCGCCTCGAGGCCAGCCTTGATCGCAGGGGCGAGGCGGTGCGCGCGCAGGCGGACGTGCTCTTCGAAGATTCAGCGCGCGCCAACGCGGTGGCCAGTGACCTTCGCGAATGGCAAGGCGCTGCCAGCGGCGCGGGGCGGCAATGGCTCAAGAACGTGCAGATCGAACCGCTCGAGCGCCACCTCTCGCTGCGGCTCGACCTGACGTTTCGCGAGCTAAGCCATGCGCTCCATTGTTTTCGCGGGAGCGGTTGCTAATACGTCCCGCCGTGAACCAGCGAGCCACCACTCCGCGCACCAGCCTCAGTTTTCGCGCTGTGGCGCTAGTCTTCGCCGCGCTGCTCGGGATTGGGCTCGCGCTCGGCTTCCTGGTGTATCGCAAGTATGTCGCCTACGAGCCCAAGGTCATGCATCACGTGCCGGTTGGCGCGACCTTCGTAGTGCGCGCCGACCTGACCCACGTGATGTTTTACGAGCCGTTTAGGCGCTCGATCTTCCCGCTGGTGGACAGCTTCGGTCCGCAGAAGCCTTCGCGTCGCGAGCGGTTGTCAGCTCTGGGGCTCAGCGTCAACGCGGACGTGCGCGAGGTGTTGTTTGCGCTCGGGCCGGCGGAGGGCGATTGGATCGCTGCGATTGGCGGGCACTTGCCACGTAGCGGCGCCGCCAAGGCCCTGGCCGATGTACTCGGTCGCGAGGGGCAACGAGTCGAGCGAGCGCCTCAGGGCTACGCGGTGCCGGCGGCGTCGCTCGTCTTCGACGAGACGGCGGACGGCGTCTTGCTGCTGGGCTCGAGTTTCGCCCGCTTGGACTCGGCGCGGCCGGCCTCCGACGACTCCGCTGAGCTTGGACTCGGGGCGGGGGGGCTCTCGATAGCGGGCGGCCGTCTGCCGGCCCCACTGCGGGCCTTGCACGCAAATTTTCGAACTGGGTCGGTGGTAGGCGTGAACGGTGAGGTCTCGTTTCAGGGGGAGCCCGCTCTTGCGGAGCGGCAGCTACGGGGGCTGTTCGGGAGCGTTTCAGCGCTGGATAAGGCCTTGGTTGAACCGCTGAACCAGGCTGAATTTTCCCTGGATTCCAGCCGAGTTGCCTTTCGGGTCAGCCTGCCACGACAAGCCGTCGAGCGGTTGGCGGCGTTGGCCGCCGGTCGCCTCCCCGGGCAGGCTCCGAGGTCCACCACCACGGGTGGGTTCGAGGGTCCCTGACCGAGACAACCGGTCGTTCGCGTTTGACTCGACGTTCGGGGTGCGCTACCTGAGCGCCTTCGTTGGCGAGGCCGAGCACCGGTGCATCCTTGCAACCGACAGTTCCTCGCGCACAGGTCCCCCGCGACTGGAGGCAACGTTTCCTTCCATGACTGAAACCCAAACCGTCACCCACGAAAACAACCCGCTGTCGGGTTTCGCCGCCCTATTCGAGGCCAGCGAAGAGAAGGCAGATATCGGCAGCGAAGGCGAGATCGTCTCGGGCATCATCGTGCAGGTGACGCGCGACTCTGTCGTCGTAGACATCGGCGGCAAGAGCGAAGGGGTAATTGCGCGTGACGAGTTCTTGGACGCGCACGGCAACCTCGGAGTCAAGGCGGGCGACCGCGTCGACGTCTTCGTAGAGAGTCGCGAGAGCGACGACGGCCTGATCTCCCTCTCTAAGGAGAAGGCCGACAAGATGAAGGTGTGGGACGGGATTTCGAGCGCTTGCGAGCGCGACGAAATCATCGAAGGCACCATCAGCCAGCGCGTCAAAGGTGGCCTCTCGGTAACGATTCGCGGTGGCGTGAAGGCATTCTTGCCCGGATCGCAGGTCGATCTGCGCCCAATCCGCAACCTAGAGAAGCTCATCGGTCAGACCTACGAGTTCAAGGTCATCAAGTTCAACAAGAAGCGCGGCAACATCGTGCTGTCGCGGCGCGCCTTGCTCGAACGCGAGCGCGACGAAATGAAAGCCAAGACGCTCCAGACCCTCGAAGAGGGCATGGTCGTCACCGGCACCATCAAGAACCTCACCGAGTACGGCGCGTTCGTCGATCTCGGCGGGATCGACGGTCTGCTCCACATTACGGACATGTCCTGGGGCCGAGTCAATCACCCCGGCGAAGTGTTCAAGGTGGGCGACGAGGTCACCGTCAAGGTCCTCAAGTACAACGCGGAGACCGAGCGCGTCAGCCTCGGCCTCAAGCAGACTCAGGAAGATCCGTGGAATCACGCTGAAGAGGCGTATCCGCTCGGCAAGCGCGTGCGCGGCAAGGTGATGAGCCTGACCGACTACGGCGCCTTCATCGAGCTCGAGCCCGGCGTCGAAGGCCTCATCCACGTAAGTGAGATGAGCTGGACGAAGAAGATCAAGCACCCCTCGAAGCTGCTCGAAATGGCGCAAGAGGTGGAGTGCCAGGTCCTCGAAGTCGACGCGAAGGCGAAGCGCATCAGCCTCGGTCTTAAGCAGCTCGAGCCCGATCCCTGGTCGTTGTTCACGGACAAGTACAAGCCGGGCGACAAGGTCTCCGGCAAGGTCCGCTCGATCACCGACTACGGCGTGTTCGTTGGCATCGAAGAGGGCGTCGACGGCATGGTCCACAAGACCGACTTGTCGTGGACGGTCAAGATCAACAACCCGGCGGATGTCTACAACAAGGGTGATGACGTCGAAGCCATCATTCTCAGCATCAACCACGACGAAAAGAAGGTCAGCCTCGGCGTGAAGCAGCTGTGGGACGATCCCTGGATCGAGCTCATCAACCGCTACAAGCCCGGCACCGTCGTGGAAGACGTGATCGTGCTCAGCGTGACGGACTTCGGAGCCTTCGTGCGAGTCACGGAAGGCATCGAAGGGCTGATCCCGGTGAGTGAGATCCCGCCCAGCGTGACGCTCACTCGTGGCGACAAGGTCAAGGCCGAGGTTTCCAACCTCGACAACGTGGACCGTCGCGTGACCCTGACCATGCGCAATCCCGGCGAAAGCCAGGAGGCCGAGCAGCTCATGGTGATGCGCCGTGAGAGCCAAGGCAAAGGCGCTACTCTCGGAGACATTCTCAAGGAGAAGCTCGAGAGCATGAAGAAGACGCCGTCCGTCGCGCCGCCGCCCGGCGACGCGGAGAAGTGACGGCCGCGTTCGGCTCCAGAAACCGAACCGAGTGACAAACCCGGTCAGCGTCCGAGACCCCATTTCCAGCCGCCTGGGTGGGGGGTGGACGCGTGGCCGGGTTGTCTTTTTGTCGCTCAGCGCGGCGGCGGTACTGGGCGTGCTGGTCAGCGCGCGGGAAGTGCTGCTGCCGTTCATCCTGGCGCTGATTTTGGCCTATGTGCTGACGCCGCTCGTGGCCCGCTGCGAGCGGGTCGGCGTGCCGCGTTCGCTCTCGATCCTGCTCGTCTACGCGGTGACCATCGGCGGCATCTACGTCGGTGCCGCCGCGACCTTTCCGCGCGTGTACGCGGAGGGTATGAAGTTGATGCGCGACGCCCCCGAGCTCGCGCAGCGGCTCTCGACTGAGTGGGGCCCGCGTGGCGAACAATGGCTACGAGGGATCCTGCAACGCGGTGCCGGCCCGGCCGCGGCGCAGGGACCGGACGTCGATCGACCTGCCATCGAGATTCAGCGTGAGCCTGACGGCGCGTACAGCATTCAGGTAGGCAGCGGCATCGACGTCATTCAGCGCGGTCCGGGGCACTGGCAAATCGGCCCGGCCATGCCGCGTTCAACGAGCAAGCTCAATGTGGGTGAGCTCGGTGCGCAGGGGGTGGATGAGTTCGTTGGCTACGTCAAACACAATGCCTTCGAGTTGATCCGGATCGGACACGTCATCATCAGCAGCGTGACGCGGGCCATCTTTCTTCTGTTCATGACGCTGATGGTCGCGGGTTACATCATGCACACCCGGGAACACATTCTCGGGTTCTTTCGCTCGCTCGTGCCCGCGCGCTCCCGGCTGAGCTTCGATCGCCTGCTTTTTCGTATGGACCGCGGCTTGTCCGGCGTGGTTCGCGGGCAGCTCTTGATCTGCTGTGTGAACGGCCTGCTGTCGTTGGTGGGCTTCTCGATGTTCCACCTGAAGTATTGGCCCATTCTCACGAT
>JAEUAF010000373.1 GCA_019695485.1 Sorangium sp. | reverse complement strand
ACGTTGCGCAGGCTCGGGGTCTTGAACGCGCCGCGGTCGAAGTTCGAGTTGCTCACCGACCATTTCACGCCGTTTGGCCCCGTGGCGCCGCGACCCAGGTCATCCGCGGTCGGGCGCACGCCGATATTGTGAAAGCCCTGATCGCCCCCATCCACGTTGAGTGTGCCGTGCGCGGCGACATAGCCGACGCTCGCGTCCGAGAGCTCCGA
Source organism: Sorangium sp. (assembly GCA_019695485.1). GTDB lineage: Bacteria > Myxococcota_A > Polyangia > Polyangiales > Polyangiaceae > PMG-095. The sequence goes on along the minus strand of JAEUAF010000373.1, from coordinate 5,717 downwards.
GCCCGCGTGACACGAGAAGCAGGACCGATCTCCGGGGTTTCCGCCGTCGCCTTTGAACGCAGTCCAACCGGCTTTCTGATTCGACGTCATGGCACTGCTGTCACCGGCTAGGAATTTGTCGAACGGGGTCTGGTCAGGGATCAGCGTGGCTTCATAAGCTTGAACGGCCTGTCCCCAGAAGCTCGAGAACTGGGCCTGTGCGTTGGCGCCTTGGGTCGTACCGAAGGCGTCGTTCACGAGCGTTGCGTAGCTGACGGTCAAGCCGTTCCCGCTCGGGTTCGCAAGCGCGCCGAGCACGCTATCCGCGCTAGAAACAGCCTGTTTTCCGAGCGGCACGCGCTGCAGCATCTTGCTGGCCAAGCTGTTCGTGCCGTTGAACGCGCGACCGAGGCACGACATCTCGACCGGATTGTTGGGCGGACCCACGGACTGCGACGCCAAGCTCGCGTTGTCCATGTCGACGAAGTTGCCGTCGCTGTTGTTGCCGGTGTTCCCAAATGGATTTTTGCCGTTGAAGCGATGGTTGGCTCGGCCATCCCAGAAATTGTCGCGAAAGAAGACTGCTCCGATGACGCTCGGCGCATTGCGCCCGGTGACCCGGCGATTGGCGAAAAACGGGGAGGTCTGGTCGGGTGAACAGATGTCTGCCGCATTGTTGGCGTTGGCATCGACGCCGCTGAACACGCTGCCCACGACGCCCTGCGAGCCGATGATATCGTCGGCGTTCTGTGCGATGCTGGTTCCGTTCCAGGTTTGCCCCGGTCCGGTCACGCCCCCACTGTTGAATGTGCCGTTCGGCCCGGGATTCATGGTATTCGTGAGCCGATTGTCGGCCCCAGAGCGGAAGTGGCACGACGCGCAGGCGGTTTGGCCGTCGCCGCCAACTTGGATGTCCCAGAAGAGCGCTTTGCCGAGCCGCACTGCTGCTGCCGCGTTGACGATATTGCCGCCGGTCGGTTGCGGTACGGGTATCTGCGAGAGTGGCAGCGGATTGGGGGCTTGTGAATCCGCCTGCTCCAGGGCCGCGGCTTGTTCGGTGCCCGCGTCGGCCGCTCCGCAGGCGACATTGAAGCTGACGACCGTGCTCAGTAAACTCGCGCATTTCAGCGAGGCGCCCGAAAAGCCTCGCCACTTTATTCGCCTTTGCATGGACTTCTCCTCCCGGGCGCAGCGCGCCCAACGTCGACTCTGTCTCTCCCACCGTTCGGCGCGGGCGGTCCCAGGCCGAACCTCTCTTTGAGTCCCGGCGCGTCGCGCGCGTTACGCGGAATCGTAAGCTTCGGCGCGTGGGCTCGGCCGGGCCCGCCCGCTGGATTGCGGCTTTGCTTGGCGGCCCGCTGCGCTTCCGGGGGTTCGGCGCCCCGTCTTCCAACATTTCTGCTAAACGGAGCGGGATGGCGAGTACGGAGCTGACCTTCGAGTCGCGGGAAGCGCATCGGGCCTGGCTAGGTTCCCAGGCGGCGTTGCCGCGAGGTTTCCGCGTCGGCACGGCGGCGTTCGAGTTCGTGCCGAGCGAGGTTCCGAAACCCGCGCGCATGACGCTGACTGTGATCGCTACGGACACGCCGACGCCGAGCTTCGCCGCGGTGTTCACGCGTAACGCGTTTCCGGGGGCTCCGGTGCTGATCGGTCGTCGGCGGCTGGCTGAGCCCACGCTGAGCGCCATCCTCATCAACAACAAGATTTCGAACGTCTGTGCGCCGGGTGGAGAAGCCACCGCGGAGCGACTGTGCGAGTCGCTCGCCGAGGTGCTTTCCGTGTCGAGCCAGCAAGTGCTGCCGTGTTCGACCGGGGTGATCGGCTGGCGCTTGCCGCTCGAGCCGATGTTGGCGGCGCTGCCGCGCGCGGTCGAGGCGCTGGCGGCGCCGTCGATCTTGCCCGCCGCGGACGGTATCGTGACGACCGATCTCTACGCCAAGATCCGGCGCGCCGATCTCGAGGGTGGCAGCATCGTTGGGATCGCGAAGGGCGCCGGCATGATCGAGCCGAATTTGGCGACGCTGCTCGTGTATGTGCTCACCGATCTCGCGGTTCCGCGCGCCGAGCTGCGCGCCATGCTGTCGCGCGCGGTGGATGCGAGCTTCAATCGCATGAGCATCGACAGCGACACCAGCACGTCCGATACCGTGGTCGCGCTGAGCTCGGGTCAGCTGCCGTGCTCGGATCTGGCCGCGTTCGAAGTCGCGCTCACCCGCGTTTGCACCGACCTCGCAGAGGACGTCGCGCGCAACGGTGAAGGCGTGCGGCACGTCTTACGCGTCGAGGTACAAGGCGCGCCGAGCGAAGCGGTCGCGCGGGCCATCGCCAAGAGCGTGGTCAACGCGCCGCTCTTCAAATGCGCGGTGGCGGGCAACGATCCCAACGTGGGGCGCCTGGTGCAAGCGGTCGGCAAATACGTCGGCGCGCATCAGCCGGGCTTGGATCTCTCGCGCACGGCGATGTTCATCGGCGGCATCCCCATCGTCAAGAATGGCGAATTCATGCTCGATCCCGGCAAAGAGCAAGCGTTGGTTGCGCATTTGCGCGAAGCCGAGCTCTACGCGAGCGTGCCTTCGGCGGACGGCGTCTTCAAGCCGCCGGTGCGCTTCCCCCCGCACGAGCGCGCGGTCGAGATCCGCATCGAGCTCGGCATCGGTAGCGCGAAAAGCACCGTGATCGGCGTCGACTTGACCCACGAGTACGTGAGCGAGAACGCGGACTACCGGAGCTAGCGCGTGTCGGTCACGCTGAGCGGCGAAGTCGAGCGGGTGACCTACGAAAACGAGGGTACGAGCTTTCGCGTCCTGCGCTTGGGATCGCTCGAGGGCGATGGACAGCGACGCGGTAGCATCGTCGTGGTCGGCACGTTTCAAGCCGTGGGTCCAGGCACGCGCATTCGCGTCACCGGCAATTACGTGAACGACGCGCGCCACGGCGAGCAGCTGCGCGCCGACGTCGTCGTGCCCATCGAACCGAATACACTGGTTGGCCTGGAGCGCTATCTGGGGTCGGGGCTGATCCCCGGCGTCGGGCCTGCGCTCGCCAAGCGCATCGTCGAGAAATTCGGCCTCGAGAGCCTGCGCGTCCTCGACCAAGAGCCCGAGAAGCTCGCCTCCGTCTCGGGCCTCGGCGAGCGGCGCGTGAAGGACATCAAGACCAGCTGGAAAGCGCAGCGTGCGCTCAGCAGCGTGCTCGTTCTTTTGCAGAGCCACGGCGCGTCGCACAACCTCGCCGTGCGCATTTGGAAGCATTACGGTGATCGCGCGGCGAGCGTCGTGCAGCGCTCGCCCTACCGCTTGGCGCTCGAAGTGCCGGGCGTGGGCTTCAAGACGGCCGATCGCCTGGCGCACGCGCTCGGCATCTCCCACGACCACCCCGAGCGCTGTCAGGCCGGCGTGATTCACGCGCTCGAAACCCTGTCCGAGTCCGGGCACGTCTACTGCCCTCGCGAAGACCTCCTGCCGCGCGTGGCGGAGTTGCTCGGCGTTGGGGAAGAGCACATCGAGGTGGCGCTCGACGCGCTGTATGCATCGGAGCGCATCGTGCTCGAGCGAGGCGCCGTGTACCTGAGTTGGCTGCACCGGGCGGAGGTCGAAGTCGCCGACGTGGTCAAGCGCATGGTCGACGTGCCCGCCGATCCCCTGCCCGGAGTGGAGCGCGCCATCACGGACTTCGAATCCCACGGTAAACTCGCGCTGGCGGCAGGTCAGCGCCGCGCCGTCGAACTCGCGGTGAGCGCGCGGCTCGCGATCATCACCGGCGGCCCTGGCGTCGGCAAAACCACGATCATTCGCGCCATCGTGGCCGTTTTTACACAGAAGGCGCGCGACGTGCGCTTGTCAGCCCCGACGGGGCGCGCCGCCAAGCGGCTCGCGGAAGCCACCGGGCACGACGCCAGCACGCTGCATCGACTCCTCGAATTCGACCCCCGCACGGCCGACTTCCAGCGGGGTCCGGACAAACCGCTCGAGGCGGACGTCGTGATTGTCGACGAGGCCTCGATGATCGATCTTGGCCTGATGCGCTCGCTGCTCTTGGCGCTGCCGCCCAAAGCACGGCTCATTGTGGTGGGGGACGCTGATCAGCTGCCGTCGGTGGGTCCTGGCGCCGTCTTGCGCGATTTGCTCGATAGCCAAGTCGTGCCCACGGTGCGGCTTTCCGAGGTGTTTCGCCAAGCCGAGACCAGCGGCATCGTCAAAAATGCGCACACTATTTTGCGCGCGGAGATGCCGGAAAGCGCGAGCGCGGACGACCCGCGCAGCGACTTCTTCATCGTGCCCCGCAAAACGCCCGAAGAAGCCGCCGAGACGGTGCGCGAGCTCGTCGCCGTGCGCATCCCGCGGCGTTTCGGGCTCGACCCACGGCGCGACATTCAAGTCTTGACCCCGATGCACAAGGGGCCAGCCGGCACCGCGTCACTGAACGAGATTCTGCAGCAAGCCCTGAACCCTGATGGGCCTGTGCTCGAGTCGCGTGGTCAGAAGTTTCGAGCGGGCGACAAGGTCTTGCAAACTCGCAACGACTACGATCACGAAGTGTTCAACGGCGACGTCGGCATCGTGACGCGGGTCGATCTCGAAGAGCGCAAGCTCGGAGTGCGCTTCGATACGGTCGATGTCGAGTACGAAGCGTCGGAGCTCGACGCGCTGACGCTCGCCTACGCCATGAGCGTGCACAAGAGCCAGGGCAGCGAATATCCCGCCGTGGTGATGCCGCTCCTCACCTCCCACTTCGTGATGTTGGCGCGGAGCCTGCTTTACACGGGGGTGACACGAGCACGCCGGCTCTGCGTGCTAGTCGCCGACCCGCGAGCCCTGTCGCTCGCGGTTTCGGACGCGCGTCGCGACGACCGAAGGACACGGCTGGCGGAGCGACTTTTGCCTTCTCGTCCCACTGGATGACGCGGGGAACCCGCGCGGCGCGCTTGTCGAGCGGGGCCTGAGCTGGCTATGCTCCGCTGTCGCTCCGCGCGCTTCATCGAGACAGCCTTGCCATGAAATCACTCCGATTGCGTTTTCCGTTCTGGGCGATCGTGACCGCGACCCTGTCCGCCTTTGGCTGCTCGGGCGACAAGGCTCCGGCGCGGGGGCAGATCATGCTGGCTCTGCAGACCGACATGTCGCTGCCGGCGGACGTGAGTCGCGTCAAGCTGCAGGTGCTCACCGACAAGGGTGAAGTCAAATACGATCGCACCTTCAGCGTCGGCGCAAATGGGGAAGCCAAGATCCCCGCCACCTTTGCGATCGTGGCGCCCGAAGGCCAATCGCCAACCGTGGAAGTGCGCGTGATCGGCATCAGCGGGACCAACGCGCGCACCTTCAGCAAGACCATCACGACGGTGCCGAAAGATCGCATCGCGATTTTGCGCATGCCGATCCAGTGGCTGTGCGATGGCAAGGCTCAAACCGTCGATGCCGCCAGCGAAACCTACGAAACCACCTGTCCGATCAGGACTGGTCCGAACGGCGACATCGATACTGCGTGCGTGGCCGGCACCTGCCAGGACGTGCACATCGAAGAGGCCAAGCTGCCGACGTTCGCGCCGCCTGATGTCTTTGGTGGCGGGAAAGACGCCGACGATATGAGCGGCAGCTGCTTTGACACCGTGGCTTGCTTCGATCAAGGCTTCCCGCTGACGCCAGACGCGGCGTGTCGCGTCGCGGTCGTCGCTAAGCCGACGGCCACACTCAATTTCGCGCTGCGACCGCGCCAAGCCAACGAAGGCATTTGCGGCAGCA
>JAEUAF010000324.1 GCA_019695485.1 Sorangium sp. | reverse complement strand
GCCGAGGAAGAAGAGGGCGACGCGAGCAAAGCCGAGCCAGCGGAAGCCTCGGCGAGCGCGAGCGGCGGTGCTGAAGAATCCCCGTTCGCTGGCATGAGCGGGCTGACGGGCCCTCTATTCGGATTGATGAAGCCGAACGAGAACCTGTTGCTCGGCGGCAGCATGCGCTTGGCGACGATCTACAAGTCGGACACGAAAAAGACCTCGGTCTTCCCCATGCAGCTCGATCTGTACGGGCAGTGGCGGATCGGCAGTCACTTTCGGATCGGTGGCAGCGCGGGTGCGGCCAAGGTGCCTGCGGGTTCGCCGTTCGCGCGGCCAGCTCAGGTCACCAGCAACCAGGCCGATGGTTACAATTTGATCTCGCGCACGCACTGGGTCGGCTTCGACTTCGGGGACGGCGCTCACAGCATACGCATCGGGCGTCTCAATCTGCCGTTCGGCGTGCGCATGTCCGAACACGTGATGTGGGTTCGCGATAAGACCGAGACCAATCGCGAGTCTCAGCAACAGCACGGCGCGTCGCTCTACTTGGGCTTCGACAAGGTGCGACTCGAGCTGATGGGGATCCTGGGAAACTACCAGATAAATCCGGACATGTACCGCGAGCGTGGCTACGCGGGTTACGTAGAATTCGTGGTTTCGGATCAGGCCACGCTCGGGGTGAGCAGCCTGTACACCGAAGCCAAAGCAGACATGGTATTCGCCGAGGAGCTCACCACCGACCGCTCCGCGAATGGCCTCTTCGCGCGTGCCGCCGCAAGCAAGGCACTAGTGGTCTTGGCTGAGGCTGACCTGCTCACCCGCTCGCGCCACGAGATCGGCTACGTCGGCTTCTTGCAGTTCGATATCGAGCCCGTCAGCGGGCTACACGGCATTCTCACGGGTGAAGTGCTCGATGCGGGCTATCAGAAGAATGGTGGCCCCGACCATATGGCCCGTCAGGCTGGGCTCGGCAAAGCCGAGCTCGGCGGGTGGGTTAGCCTGCAATGGTTCTTCCTGCCGCACTTCGACTTCCGCGTGGACGCCATCGTTCGCCAAGACACCCAGATTCTGGGTCAGCTTCACGTGTACCTCTGAGCACTCCATGACAAACCTTCCAATCTTTCGATCGTCGTTGAGTGTGGGTTCCCGGGCGAGCTCGCGCGTGCGCTTGGTCGTCGTGGCAGGCGGCCTTGCGCTATTCGCGGCCGTTCTCGCGCCGCGTTCGGCTGCCGCGTCGTCGGTTTTTCCGGCCGCGGTCGCTGAAGCGGCGAAAATGCCCTGCGTGCCTCAATGCACGATATGCCACACGGTGAATCCGGGAACCGCGGGCACTTTCACCAAGGAGTTTGGGCTCGCCATGCTCGGCACCGGCAAGATCATGGCGGGCGATGCGGGGTCCGCAAAAGCTGCGGTCGCTGTGCTCGCGGCCGATCCGACCAAGAAGCACTTCATCGACGCCCTCGCGCAAGGCGACGATCCGAACGGCGTCTCGTACGTGAAGGTTTGCGGACCGCAATATGGGTGCGGCGCGCGTCTCGCCAAAGCGCCACCCACGAAGGCCAGCGCACCGCTCTGGATCCTCTCCGCCGCCGCGGCCAGCGTGCTCTTGCGGCGCCGGCGGCCGCGCGCCGCGAAGTAGCCGCGAGGCGAGCAAAGTGACGACGATCTGCGGCTAAGCGAGGTAGTCGGACCTACCTCGCCGCCGAGTCGAGCCCGCGCCACCTCGGCCGCGCGGTGGTCGCGGTTAGATGCCGCTGCCGGCCGCACCCGAGGTGCCGCCGTTGTCGATGCCACCGTTACCGGCGGTGCCACCTTGGGCGCTGCCCGCAACGCCACCGGAGCTGCCACCCGCGCCGCTGCCCGCCGTTCCGCCGGATGCACCACCGGCGGCGGTGCTGCCAGCAGTGGAGCCACCGCTACCGCTGCCACCCGTCGTGCTCGTTCCACCGGTAGCGGGCGTGCCAGTGTCACCGGCCGCGCCAGCTGCGCCACCCGCGCCAGCTTCACTCATACCGCCTGCACCCGCACCAGCCGCTTGCTCTCCGGCCTTTCCGCCTTGAGGCGACGTGCCGCCGGTGCCGACAGCGCCAGTGCCACCCGCGCCCGCTTCCCCCATCATGCCGCCTTCGTTGGCGCCGCCCGCGCCCGCGCCGCCGATCTTGCCTCCGCTACCGCCGCTGCTTTTGCCACCGGTGGTGCCGGACGTGCCTGCAGTGGTGTCCTTGATCTTGCCGCGATCGACATCGGTGATGAGCGTGCAGCCCCCGATGAGCGCGAAGGTGGACAAGGTGACCAGAGCCAGAAGTGAACGGGAAGTGCGAGTCGGTCGCATGAGTCGGTTACGCCCTCGTGGGATGTTTGACGTGGGCGCAATCTTGCTCTAGCCCGGGGGCCGAGTGCAAGGGCCTCATCATTGGAACCTCAACCCGGAACAGGCGAGCCGCCAGTTTGGCCCCCGCCGACTTCAGAGGACGACGGAAGCGGAAAATTGCCTCGATCGGCCAGAAACGGCGCTTCGCTCGACGCGGAGCGCGGACCGAGGCTCGGCCTGGTGTCGACTTTCGGGGTCTCCGGCCGAAATCAGGGCGCGATCTTCTTGCAGGAGTGCCTGAATTGACCGCACGGGGCAGCTCCGTTGAGATGCGCTCGAGGAGGCTCAGGTGACAGCGGTCAGCGTTCACCTCATCGACGGCACCTACGAGTTGTTTCGCGCCTACTTCGCTGTGCCGAGCCAGAAAGGGCCGGCCGGGCAAGAGGTAGGGGCGGTGCGCGGCCTGATGGCGAGCCTGCTCGCGCTTGTCGCGCGCCCGGACGTGACGCACGTCGCCTGCGCCTTCGATCACGTGATTGAATCCTTCAGGAACGATCTCTTCCCCGACTACAAGTCCGGCGCCGGTCTTCCCGAGGAGCTGTTTTCGCAGTTCGAGCTGGCGGAGAGCGCCACGCGCGCGCTCGGCATCGTGACCTGGCCAATGCTCGAGTTCGAAGCGGATGACGCGCTTGCCAGCGCAGCGGCTCGCTTCGCACCCGACCCACGCGTCGGGCGCGTCGTGATTTGCTCGCCGGACAAGGATCTGTTGCAGTGTGTGCGCGCTGATCGCGTCGTGACTTGGGATCGACAGCGCGACAAGATTTACGATGCGTCCGGCGTGATCGAGAAGCTCGGCGTCAGCGCCGAACAAGTGCCGGATTTTCTCGCGCTGGTTGGCGACACGGCGGATGGGATCCCGGGCATCGCGCGCTGGGGCAAGGCTAGCGCTGCGCGCGTGCTGCGTGCGGTCGGCTCGCTCGAGGCAATTCCCGCGCGTGTGGCGGACTTGCCGGACGCGCCGCGCGGCGCGGAGGGGCTGCTCGGGACGCTGAACGCGGAGCGGGAGCTCGCGGCGCTCTACAAACGGCTGGCCACGCTGCGCCTCGACGTACCGCTCGTCGAGAGCTTGGACGACCTCGAATATCGAGGGCCTGAGCGCGCACGCTTCACGACGTTTTGTGACGAGATCGGTGCGGACCGCTTGTTCTCGCGCGTGTCGCGCTTCGCCGGCGAGTAGCGGCGACGGCTCGAGCGCGGCTTCGGGCGGACCACGTCGCGCTTAGCTCCCCATGCACGACATGCCACTCACGCTGCCCATCATGCCCTGCATCGTCGTCGCCATGGAATTCGCGTGGGCATGGCACTCCGTGCGTGCTGCGTCGACGCTGGCTGCGCTCCGCATTCGTTGATCATCCTCGCTCATCGACGACCGAATCGTGCTCAGGGACTGCGACAGGATCGTGGGACTTCCGCCTGAACAGTCTCCCATTTGGTTGCGCGCGTCGCTCATGCGCTGCATCAAGGGAGCCATCGTGGCTTGGTGGCGCTCGAGCTCATCCAACATGCGCGGCATCGTATCAGCCTGATCACAGGCTCGAGAATGGCGGCTGTTTTCAGCTTGAGCCTCGATGAGGGCCGAACGCATGCTGGCTGAACCGTCGTCCATCATGCCGCTGCTGCACGCGCCTAAAATGAGCGCGACGGGCGCCGCAAACGCGAATCCGCTCGGAGTCTTCATGCGAGTACCTCGCGGCTTGGTGACGCAAGGGCCATGCCAGTCAGGTGGCCGGGCTCTTTGCTGTTCTTATTGTTCTCCCTGGGCGCAGGACTTGCGGCCCAGGCGACCGAACCGCGCACGTTGCGTCAGGAGCGCGATCACCCGCTCCGCGCGCTCACGACGGCGACGGCAACGCGGTCGCGTCGACGTCGCCGGGCCGGGGTTCGCTAGACGCTGGAAGTTCGCGCTTCTTCCACAGGAAATACACCGCGGGATAGACGATCAGTTCGAGCAGAAAGCTCGTGACGAGGCCGCCGACCATGGGTGCCGCGATGCGTTTCATGAGCTCCGCGCCGGTGCCGAGCGACCACATGATCGGCAGGAGGCCGAGCATGGCGGCCGCCACAGTCATGGCCTTCGGACGCACGCGCTTGACGGCGCCGTGGATGATGGCTTCCACGAGCTCCGCCTGATTGCGAACGCGCCCCTCCTTCTTGGCGGCGTCGTAGGAGAGATCCAGAAAGAGCAACATGAATACGCCGGTCTCGGCGTCGAGGCCCATCAACGCGATCATGCCGACCCAGACCGCGATCGACATGTTGTAGCCGAGCGCGTAGAGCAGCCACACCGCGCCGACCGCCGAGAACGGCACCGCCAGCATTACGACCGAGGCCTTGAACGCCGACCTCGTGTTCATGTAGAGGAGCGCGAATACCAAGAGCAGCGTGAGCGGCAAGATCAGCTTGAGGCGATCGCGGACGCGCAGCATGTTCTCGTATTGGCCGCTAAAGCTCAGCGAGACGCCGGGCGGCACCTGCACGCTCTTCGCCACGGCAGCCTTGGCGCGTTCCACGTAGCTCCCAATGTCGACCTTGGAGGTGTCGAAATCGACGAAGACATAGCCCGCGAGTAGCCCATTTTCATCGCGAATCATCGACGGGCCTTGAGCCAAGACCACATCGGCGATCTCTTCCATCGGAATCTGAGCTTGCCCGTTGGGCAACGGCAAGAGCACTCGGCGTAGGGCGCCGATGTCCTGCCGGTAGTCACGCGCGTAGCGCACGTTGATGCCGTAGCGCTCTCGGCCTTCCACCGTCACGCTCTGGTTGTCGCCGCCGACCGCTGTCATCACCATGGTGTTGGCGTCTTCCACGCTGAGCCCGTAGCGCGCGAGTTTGTCCCGCTTCAACACGAAATCGAGGAAGAAGCCGCCTGCCACGCGCTCGGCGTAGGCGCTGCGTGTCTCGGGAAGCTTGGCGATCACCGCCTCCGTCTCGCGACCGAGCTTTTCGATGACCTTGAGGTCCGATCCCAAAATCTTGATGCCGATTGGCGTGCGAATGCCGGTCGACAACATGTCGAGGCGCGCCTTGATCGGCATCGTCCAAGCGTTCGAAATGCCGGGCAGCTGCAGCGCGTTATTGAGCTCTTCCTCGAGCTCTTCCTGGTTGATGTGGTCCGGCCAGAACGGCCTCAGCGCGGGCAGCAGAAACTGCGGCGCCCACGACGAATACCAGGTGGGGTGCCTACGCCATTGACTCTCGGGCTTCAGCAAAATCGTGGTCTCCATCATCGAAAATGGAGCCGGATCGGTGGAGGTGTTGGCTCGCCCGGCTTTGCCGAACACGCGCTCGACCTCCGGGAACGTCATCAGCAACTTGTCCTGCACTTGAAGCGCGTGCTGCGCCTCGGCGACCGACATGCCCGGCTCCACCGCGGAAGGCATGTAGAGGAGACTGCCTTCGCGCAGCGGCGGCATGAACTCGGAGCCGAGCTTGAGGTAAATCGGCACGGTGCTCGCGACCAACACCACGGCGGCGACCAGCGTCAGCTTCGCGTGTCGGAGCACGAAGCGACAGGGCGGCTCGTAGATCCGGTGGAGCAAGCGACTGACCGGATGTCGCTCTTCGGAGTAGTACTTGCCGACCAAGAGGCCGCTCAGCAGCGTGGCTAAGAAGCGCGGCCGAAACCTGAACGGCTCGATGCGCGCGAACAGCATACGCATCGCCGGGTCGAGTGTGATGGCGAGCAGCGCGGCAATCGCCATGGCAAGATTCTTCGAAATGGCCAACGGCCGAAACAGCCTGCCTTCTTGGTCGACCAGGGTGAACACCGGCATGAACGCCACCGCGATCACCAGCAGAGAAAAGAACACGCTAGGCCCGACCTCCATCAAGGCCTCGAGCCGCACTTGGTGAAAGTCGCCCTGCTTCCCGTCTTTGATGAAGTGATAGATCTTGTTGTAGGCGTTTTCGACCTCGACGATGGCGCCGTCGACCAAAATGCCTATCGAAATCGCGATGCCCGAGAGCGACATCAGGTTCGCGTTGAGCCCGAGCAGCTTCATCGGGATGAACGCGAGCGCCACCGAAACCGGGATCGTGATGATCGGCACGATCGAAGACGGGAAGTGCCAGAGGAAAACCAGGATCACCAAGGATACGATGATCATCTCCTCGACCAGCTTGCCGCGCACGGTCTCGATCGCGCGATCGATGAGCTCCGAGCGATCGTAGGTAGTGACGACCTCCACGCCCGGCGGCAGCGCAGGCTTTATCTCGGCGAGCTTTTCCTTGACGCGCTCGATCACGTTGAGCGCGTTCTCGCCCTCTCGCATCACCACGATGCCGCCCACGACGTCGCCCTTGCCGTTGTAGTCGGCCACGCCGCGGCGCATTTCCGGGCCCAGGGCGACGCTCGCTACGTCCTTTACCAACACTGGCGTGCCGCGTTCGGACTTCAGCACCAAACTCTCGATGTCGTGAATGCTCTTCACGTAGCCGCGGCCGCGCACCATGTACTCGCGCCCTGAGAGCTCGAGTAGCCGCCCGCCAACGTCGTTGTTCCCTTTGCGGACTGCATCGATGACCGCAGAAATCGGCAGCTTGTAGCCGGCCAGAGCGTTCGGGTTCACCGTGACTTGGTATTGGCGCACCTGCCCCCCGACGGTCGCGACCTCGGCCACGCCGGGCACACTTTGCACCGCGTAGCGCAAGAACCAATCTTGATACGAACGGAGCTCATCGGACGCGTGTTGGCCTGTCTTGTCGACCAGCGCATATTGGAAGACCCAGCCGACACTCGACGCATCGGGACCGAGCTCGACCTTGACCTCCGGCGGCAATTGCGCGGTGATCTTCGAAAGGTATTCGAGCACACGTGAACGTGCCCAATACATGTCGGTTCCGTCTTCGAAAATGACGTAGGTGTAGCTGTAGCCGAAGTCCGAGAAGCCGCGCACGGCCTTGACCCGCGGCGCCCCGAGCAGCGCCGTGGTGATCGGATAGGTGACCTGATCCTCGAGGATGTCTGGGCTGCGGTCCCAACGCGCGTAAACGATGACCTGCGTATCGGACAGGTTCGGAATCGCATCGAGCGGGATGTTCTTCATCGACCACACGGAGAACGCCAGCGCCACCAGCGTCGCCGCGATCACCAGATAGCGATTTTCCGCGGAGAAGCGGATGATTGCGCGGATCATGGGCTTTTCGCGACGCCGTTTGCCGCGCTGCCTTTCGTCGTGGTCGGCGTCGGCGGCGCGGCCACGGTCGCTGGCAGCACGCGCGCGCTGTCGTTTTCGTGACTCACCGGCGTGAGATCGGCGAGCGATGCGCGGAGGCGAGACTCCGAGTCGACCAGGAAGTTTGCGCGCGTCACCACGCGCTCGCGTTCGGC
>JAEUAF010000160.1 GCA_019695485.1 Sorangium sp. | reverse complement strand
CGCGCGGCGCCCCCGGCGCCCCCAGCGGCACGCGGCGCGAGCGAGGGCGCAGCGGACAAAGCTCTTCAACGGGAAGACGAAGCGCGACCAGGCCTGGGGACGACCTTCGGCGAAACGCGCGGCAGCCGAGTCTCTTCGTCGGCGTTCGAGCGAGGGTCGGATCGACCGTTCGCGGTGTCGACGCTGTTCTACAACGACGCCGACGGCGTGCGCGCGATGACCCGCGGTGCGTCGTACGGTATGGCGCCCGCTGATGGTGTCGAGGTCGCCAATGGCGCACTGCGCGTACGCCTGCTCGATGCATCCGGGATGCCCTTGCCGACCTACGACGTCGCCAGCCGCAATTTCGTAGTGGGGCAAGACGGCGCTCGCTACGTCATTCAACTGCAGAATCGCAGCGACCAACGCTTCGAAGCCGTCGCTACGGTCGACGGGCTCGACGTGATCGATGGCCGCCCTGGGTCCTTCGAGAAGCGCGGCTATCTGATCGGGCCGTATCAGACCGTCGAGATTGACGGCTTTCGCAGAAACTTCGACGAAGTTGCGGCCTTTCGTTTTGGATCAGTGCAAAGCTCGTATGCCGCTCGAAAGGGCGACGACCGCAACGTCGGCGTGCTCGGAGTCGCGTTCTTCAGCGAACGCAACGCGGAGCCCGTCTGGATGGACCGCGAAATTCAACGACGCCGCGGCGCCGATGCGTTTCCCGGGCGCTTCGCCACGCCCCCGAATGCGTGGGAGTGAGCTAGGGCCCCGAGGTCGCGGCCTGCAGCGCCGCGAGATCGGTAAGGTACGGCGCAGGGCCAGGTCCGTCCCAAGTCACGTTGAGCACGCCGAATGTCTCCTCGGCATCGTAGGTCCGCCCATAGCCTGCGCCTTGAGTGCCGTTCAGTGCCCACACTGCCCAATCGATGTCAGCTTCCGTCAAATATCGTCGGATGTAGGCCCACCACCTGGCGCCGTCGTCGACGCTCGGATCGTTCTTACCCACGTTGTTGTGATTCGTGCCGAACTCGGACAGAAAGAGCGGCGCCGTGTAGCTCTGCCCGGGCGTCACGATGAAGCCCCAGCCCGTGTTCATCGCGGCCTTGAAGGCATCGTAGTCGGCGAACGAAGCGATGCCGCCGTTCGTGGAGGCGTAATTGTGAGGCGCGTAGACCAGACGATTCGGCACGCTCAAGCTGAGCGGTCGGTAGCTCGCACCAAACCAGGTCGACCAAAAGTTGCCGCCGACGATGACCAATAAATTCGGGTTCTTCTCCAGGATCGCGTTGCCGGCTTTCTCAGCAGCGAGCGCCCAGTCTGTCTGGACGTTACCGTCGCCCCACGAGGGCTGCAAACAGCTGCACTCCGGCGTATTCGGGTTGCCGCAGTCGGTGCAGCCGGTCGCCCCGTCCGGCAGCTGCCCGCGGATTTCGTTGCGCAAGTCGACGCCGACGACCGCCGGCTCTGAGCGGTAGCGCTCGACGATCCCAGCCCAATCGGCGACGAAGCTCTCTTCAGGGTAGTCCGCCGTGTGCCACAGGCCGTCACCGTGCGCGGTATCGCAGCACCAATCGCCGCGACTGCGGTGGTTATCCAACACCACCATCACGCCTTCGTGCGCGAGCGCTCGCACCACGGCGTCCAGCACGTCGAGCGCGTGTTTCCCGAGCAAGCTCGGATTGTGGCTGAGACGCGCGTCGGCGATCAGCGGGTTCTTCTCGTAGAGCTCGAGCGACCAAGGCAAGCGCACCACGTTGAAGCCCAGCATCTTCACGCTGTGCGCGATAGCCGCCAAGTCGTTATGGTCGAGACCGAGCGGCACGAAGTCTGCCGACTCACCCCCGTACCAGTTCACGCCGGCAAACTTGACCCGCTTACCGCCGTTATCGACGATGAAGCGTGACTCAGTGCGCAGCGGGAGCGCAGGAAGCGCAGCCTGGGCACTCGCGCCTGCCGCACCACCGGTCGCATTCGATGCGCTGTCCGGCGCCACACGCTGCAGCGGACCACAGCCGGAGGCCAACGCGAACCCTACGCCGAAGGCGACTGCGCGTACGACCGGACCGCAGCTAGGGAACATTCGCGCGTCTTTGGCCGCATGGCGAGCGGGGCATTGTCTCATCGGAGCGGAGCTCGAACTAGCACCGAGCCGCCGCCCGCGGAATGGACGGAGCGCCAGCCCACATGGACAAATTTCCTGCCATTTCGCTCAGGGAGCGAGGCCTGATTGCAATTCTCAGCGGGCGATCGTCAGCATAGGGACCGACCATGGACAATCGCATGATTTCCAAGCGGCCGCGCCCGCACTTGCACCGAACGGCGAACCTGCCCCGACACTGGGTCGTGCTACCGCGCCCGGTGACGCGCGCCGCGCTCCGACAGCCCCTGCTACGCGGACTCTGTCCGACGCACGTGGGCTATTTCCCGGGCGCACGGGACCACCAGGTCGAGCGCGCGCAGGGCACACTGCAAACCATCTTCCAATACTGCGCCGAAGGCCGCGGCTACGCCGAGGTCGGTGGACAGCGCTTCGCGGTCGAGGCGGGCGATCTACTAGTCCTGCCGCCCAACGTGGCCCATGCCTACGGGGCAGATGCATTGGAGCCATGGAGCGTGTTTTGGTTTCACGCCCAGGGCGAGCAGCTCGAACATCTCCAGCATGAGCTTGGCGTGAGCCTAGCCGAGCCGGTCGCGCACGTCGGCAAGGATCCCGGTCTGGTGGCGCTATTCGAGGAGCTCAGTCGCGTCCTGGAAGACGACTACTCACCGCCCCGGCTGTTGTACGCTTCACGGCTGCTCGGGCATCTGCTCGGGCTGCTCGTCGAACGGCGCCGCGAGAATGCGCCTTCGTCCGCGCGCAGCGCCGAATGGCGGGTGCGGGCCACGCTCGAATACTTGAAAGCAAACCTCGCCCAAGCGCCGCGCGTGGCTTCGCTCGCGGCCATGGCCGAGCTCTCGCCGTCTCAGTACGCAGCGTTGTTCAAAAGGCTCACAGGGGCCTCGGCCAAAGACTATTCGACCCGACTGCGCCTTCACCGAGCTGCACAGCTGCTCTGCAAAACGGAGCTCAGCGTCGAGCGCATCGCCACGCTGCTCGGCTACGCGGACCCGCTCTATTTCTCGCGCGCGTTTCGGCGCGTCAATGGCGCTTGTCCGAGTGACTACCGCAAGCGCGAGCGAGAGCGCATGCCCTCCCCCAGCGACGTCGACTGACTAGAGCGGGGCGCTCGCACGCACACGGCAGAGCCTCGACCCTACCAACGCTGGTGCACTTCGCGCTGAATCCGAAGCTCGTACACCCGACGTACCCGCGCCAAGGTTTCGTCGGAGAGCCGAGCCCGATCGCCGGCGCTTGCGTTCTGCTCGACTTGCTCGGGCGTGCGGGCGCCAGGAATCGCGCAAGTCACGGCCTCGTGCGAGAGGATCCAAGTAAGCGCAAATTCAGCCAAACTCATGCCTGCCGGCACCAACGGCCTGAGCTCCTCCAGCGTTTGCAAGCCAAGCTCGTAGTTGACGCCGGAGAAGGTTTCGCCGCGATCGAAGGCCGCGCCGTGGCGATTGAACGCGCGGTGATCGTCTTCGGCAAATTTGCTCTTGGAGTTCAGCTTGCCGGTGAGGAGCCCAGACGACAGCGGCAGCCGAGCCAGGATCCCCAGCTGTCGCTCTTGCGCGATTTCGAAGAAGCGTTCTGCCGGGCGTTGGCGGAACACGTTGAAGATGATCTGAACGCTGGCAACGCCCGGATACTCTGCGGCCTTGATCGCCTCCTCGACCCGCTCGACGCTCACGCCGTAGTTGCGAAGCTTGCCTTGCTGCACGAGGTCGTCGAGAGCGCCAAACACCTCGGGCATGTAGTAGACATCCGTCGGCGGACAGTGGAGCTGAACTAGGTCGAGCGCCTCGACCTCCAGGTTCTTCAAACAGCGCTCGGTATAGGCCAGCAAGTTGTCGCGCGAATACGCCTTCGGCAAGTGCGGATTCGCGCGCCGGCCGATCTTCGTGGCGACGTAAAATGGTTGCTTTCTCTCACGACGCAAACGGGCCAACAGCCGCTCGCTGTGACCGTCGCCGTACACATCGGCCGTGTCGAAGAAGTTGATACCGAGGTCGAGGGCGCGACCGAGTGCGGCCATCGATTGCACGTCGTCCACTGCGCCCCAGGATCCACCGATCGCCCAGGCGCCGAAGCTGATGACCGAAACGTCGTATCCTGTCTTCCCGAGCCTTCGATACTGCATGAACCAGACCGCCTGAAATTGGGGCCGCCGCCGAGCAAGCCCGCCGTGAGCCCGTCCGCGGAGCGCGCCGAGCGCGAACCGCGCGCAGCCTAGCATTCTTGATGGCCACGCAAGCAGCCAACGTGCACTAAGTGCCGGGCAGCGGCGGGAACCGGTCCCACACCTCGCGGGTGATTGACGCCACTCGCGCGACTGATCCGCGAAGCGGCTCTGCGCGCTTTCGATCAAGCGCGAGGAAGTGAAGCGATCCTGGCGAACCTCCTGCGAGCGCGGCGAGCAGCATTGCGATTCACGCCTTGCCGCGCGCACGGCGGCCTTAGGACGCGGAGTGCATTGCTTACGGCAGGCGCCCGAGCGTGCGCTCGTCCCCAACAGCCACGTCGCTGGAATTTGCTGCCCTCTGCGGACCCAACCTGCAGGCTGCGCGTTTTGCTCAGCGAAAGCCCCCACTTTTGCGCAGGGCCGCACGGGCGAGCCGGCGCTGTGGGCAGTAACGATTGTCGCTTTTCGGGACAGCGCACGCGATTCCGAACCCCGAGTTCTCTGAGCAGCCCCGCGCTCAGTTGGTCCGAAGTGCCGACGCTTGTCGTCCGGCTGGGTGGCCCCGAGTGGCAACGTCACGCAGCTGACGGGAAGAAGCTTAGGGATCTGGGCTTACCAAGCAGCGGAAGCGAAAAGACTAACCGCAAACTGACGCCGATCGGCTTGAAATGGCGCGCGGCACGCGGCACGCCGATGCTATGACCGCCCGAAAGGACAACGCTGCCGATGCAACCTCGCTCTAGGTACTCGCGTCGGTTGGTGCTCGGAGCGGCGCTGTGGGCGCTCGATGGGACGGGCGCCTGCTCGACGGAGCGCACCTTCAATCCCAAGGACGGAAACGGCGGTGCCAGTGCCGCGGCGGGGATTGGTGGGGCGATCGCTGGCACCGGCGGCCGCGCGCAGAACGGAGGAACTAGCGCGAGCGACGCTGGCCAAACTTCGCCGACGGCGGGCGCGAATGATGGCCTTTCCAGCGGCGGCCGCAGCACGAGCTCGAGCGCAGGAGGGGCACCCCAGGCTGGCAGCTCCGCCGGTCCCGGGGGGGCCAACGCGGGTGAGGGTGGTTCCGGCGGAGAGGGCGGCGCTCTGCCGGTCACGCCCGAACCATTCACGCGTCTCGAATTGCTGGCAGGAGTGCCGACCGGTGCCAGCGCGACTGACGGAGTGAGCAGCGACGCGCGCTTTGCACGCCCTCGAGGGCTGGCCTGGATGGGCAGCGGCGCAGGCGGGTTGCTGGTCGCGGATGGTGACGCGCTGATTCGCAGTATCGAGGTCTCGACGCGAACCGTCACAACCTCAAAGACACCCGCGCCCTGCGTGACGCTCGGAATGGTGGGACAACTCAGTGGCAACGCCTACGTCGCCTGTGCGGACGATACAGTCCGACAGATCAGTCCTAGCGGGCAATCGACGATCCTCGCCGGGAGCAGCAACGTCGAAGGCAGCGACGACGGCGTTGGTGCTGCGGCTAGCTTTCGATTCCGGTCGCCCGATCAGCCCGCAGGGGGCCCGGACTACGTCGGGCTCGCGCTCGACACGACCTCACTCTATGTGACCGATCGCGGCAATTCGACCATCCGTCAAATCGATTTGGCATCCGGCAAAGTCACGACGCTCGCGGGCAGCCCCGGAGCGGTCGGAGCGAGCGATGGCGTCGTCGCGGCCGCCCGCTTCAGCTACCCCACGGGACTCGCCCTCGACGATTTGGGGAACATTCTCATCGCCGATTGGGGCAACGTAACCATCCGCGAGTTCGCGCCGACGACGGGAGCGGTGACGACACTCGCGGGTTCGCCGGGCATGGTCGGTAGTACAGACGGCTCGGGCAGTAACGCGCGCTTTCAGGCCCCCATCGCGTTGGTCCAGTCCGCGGGCCGTGTCTTCGTCTCCGACGGGAACACGATTCGGCGAATGATGCTGACCCAAGGTCAGCCCGTCGACACCGTGGCGGGCTCCGCTAGTGTCGCCGGTAACGCGGACGGCGCCGGGCTCGACGCGCGCTTCAACCAGCCGAGTGCACTCGCGCTCGATCGTACTGGTGGCGGATTCCTCTTCGTGTTGGATTCACAGAACAACTCGGTGAGGCGCTACAGCGTGGCCAGCGACACAGTCGATACGCTCGCTGGCGGGCACCCACTGCCCGCGTTGGTGGATGGCTCGGCGACAAAGGCCCTCTTCAATGGGCCGGCGGGCTTGGCCACAGACTCGTCTGGACAGCTGTTCGTCGCCGACTGTCGCAACAACGCCATTCGCAGCATCGATACCGCGAGCGGCGACGTGATAACCCTAGCGGGTTCCACAATGCGCGGCGGCGTCGACGGCGTGGGCTCGGCTGCGTTGTTCAGTCTGCTGCTGGTTGGCGCCTACCCTGCTGCCGGTCTAGGCAGCGACGCTGCGGGGCACGTGTTCGTCTCGGACAGTTGGAATCACGCGATCCGCCAGATCGACGTCGGCACCCGCAAGGTCACGACCCTGGCAGGACACCTCGTGCCAAGCGGGGTCGGCCTACAAGGCACGCAGGACGACTTGCTGGGGGACAACGCACGTTTTCGCTGGCCGGGAGGCATGGCCGAGGACGCCGGCAAGCTCTACATCGTGGATGCGAGCAACACGATCCGCGTCGTGGACAGCCGCACCACGAGCGTGACCACGCTGGCAGGCGATCCCACCGCCTCTGGAAGCGAGGATGGAATCGGCGCGAACGCGCACTTCAAGTTCTCGTGCACGACACTGACTGGTGTGGCCGCGGACGCGGGCGCGCTGTACGTTTCGGACTGCGGCAACGCCACCATTCGCCGCATCGACGAGCAGAGCGGAGCAGTCACGACGCTGGCAGGCAGCGCCGGCAACACGGGCTCCGCCGACGGCAAAGGTGCGGCCGCGCGCTTCGAGAGGCCGAGCGGCATCGCGGCTGACCATGCCGGGAACCTATACATCGCCGACGGCTCGACGCTGCGAAAGCTCGTGATAGCGAGCGGCGAAGTCAGCACGATCGTCGGGACTCCCGGAAGTGTCCCGGGGTACCAAACCGGACCGCTGCCGGCGCGCCTGGCGTCACCGACTGGCGTTGCGATTCTCGCCAACGGCGAAATCGCGATCAGTGATGCCGCCCAAAACGCCGTGTTCGTCGTGCGTCACTAGCCTGAGTGGCCGGCACCCGCAGCGGCCGCCACCGAGCCTCCCGCCGGCCTAAAGTGGCTCAAATTTGGGCTCGAATCGGGTCCCGCAAGCTCGGCTCTAGTAGTTTCCGGTCGTGCTGGGTAGCCTTGTCCGAGTGGGATCAGCGGGCCGCGGGTGAGAGAACGGCCCTCCGAAAGGCAAGTCGATGCAGTTTGCAGACCTCGCGTTCGAACACTGGTGGGAAATCTTGTTGGGCGCGATGCTGGCCCTGCTGCTCCTCAAGAGCATTCATATCGCGGGCGGGTCGCAGTTCCTGACGTTGGAGCGGCGCTGGTTCGGAAAGCCCATGGCCGACGGGCGCACGGTCGCACTCCACCACGAGGTGGGCGTGCAGGCGCGCACGCTCGGCCCCGGTTTTCATTTGTTGATGCCGTTCGTCTACAAAGTCACGAAGAACAAGTTCACGACCATCGGCACCTCGCAGGTTGGGATCGTGCGCGCCATTACCGGCATGCCGATGCCGACCGGCCACTTCTTCGCGCGTACCGTGGAGTGCAGCCTATTTCAGGACGGCGAAGCGTTTCTGCGCGGCGGCGGTGAAAAGGGCACGCAGCTCGCGATCCTTCCGCCCGGTGAGTACCGCATCAACACGCAGCTCTTCAGCATCGAGGTGCGGCCCGCGATCGTGATCCAGGACGTGGAGGTCGGCATCGTGGAATCGATCGCCGGCGAGCCTTGCCCCGTCGGCCGCATCTTCGCCGAGCCGGTGGATTGCGACTCCTTCCAAGACGCCGACGCATTCTTGCGCAACAAGGGCCAAAAAGGCCCTCAAATCAGCATTTTGCCGCCCGGCAACTATCGCATCAACACAGCTCTCTTCAAAGTCGAACCCCACCCGGTCACCGTGATTCCCAACGGTCACATGGGGTTGATCTCTGCCATGGATGGCTCGCGCATTCCCGACGGCAACCTACTCGGGCGCAAGGTGGAGCAGCACGCAAACTTCGAAGACGGCGACGCCTTCATCAAGCGTGGTGGACAGAAGGGTCACCAGCTCGAGGTGTTGATGCCAGGCACCTACCGCATCAACACCATGCTGTTCTCCATCAGCGCCGTCGTGCCCTGGACCCACATCGGTGCCGACGCAGTCGGCATCGTGACCGTCTTGGAAGGGCAGCCGATCATGGATCCGACCAAGATAGCCGCGGACGAGCTGTCCCTCGCGGATCACAACAACTTCCAGGACTCCGCGCGCTTCCTGGCTGCCGGGGGCCAGAAGGGTTTGCAAATCCCGCTCTTGCGCTCGGGCAATTACGCCATCAACCCTTGGTTCGCCTCGATTGAGCAAGTGCCGATGGTCGAGGTCAAAATTGGAGAGTGCGGCGTAGTGACGAGCTTCGTCGGTGAAGAAGGCGAAGACACGACCAACGCCGACGTGAACGCCAAAATCGTGCGTAACGGCAAGAAGGGCATTTGGGCGGACCCGCTGGGGCCCGGCAAGCACCCCATCAACACCAAAGTCTGCAAGGTCGACAAGGTGCCGACCACGCAAATCCTCCTCAACTGGGCGGACAACGAGTCGAGCGCACACAAGCTCGATTCAAATCTGAAGACGATCACGCTGCGCACGGCCGACGCGTTCAACGTGAGCATGGATGTGAGCGTAATCATCCACATCGCGATGGGCGATGCGCCCAAGGTCGTCGCCAATCTCGGCTCGATGGACAATATGATCTCGCAAGTGCTGGAGCCTGCGATCTCGTCGCACTTCCGCAACTCGGCGCAGGCGGTCAAAGCGTTGGATTTGTATACGAAGCGCGCCGAGCTCCAGGCCCGCGCCAAAGAGCACATCCAGGGCGTGCTGCGCATCCATCACATCGAATCGAAGGACACGATGATCGCCGACGTCGTGCTGCCGGCCGAGCTCACGCGCACAGTCACCGATCGCCAGATCGCCGAACAAGAACGCATCACCTTCGCGACCCAAAAACAAGCCCAGGAGGAGCGCAAACTGCTCGAGAACGCCAAAGCGCAGGCCGATATGCAGCCCAAGGTGGTGGAGTCCGAACGCGGCGTCGAAATTTCGAAGAACCTCGCCAACGCCGAGATTGAGAAGTCGACGGGCGACTCGCGCGCGATCGAGATCCGCGCGGAAGGCGCCGCCAAGGCCACGCGCCTAACCGCCGGTGCTGCCGCCGAAGCCACTCGCCTCAACGCCACCGCCGACGCCGAGGCGATCGAGAAGAAGGGGCTCGCCGAGGCCTTGGTGCTCTTGGAGCAGGGCAAGTCCACAGCCGAATCCTACAAGCTGCAGGTCGGCGCGATGGGTAGCGACATCTTCGGGCAAATTCAGGTAATCGACAAGATTGCGGCCAATCAGCTAAAGCTCATCCCCGACGTGTACGTCGGAGCGAGCAACAGCAGCGCTGGGGGCGAGCAGTCGGGGCTGATGTCGCTCGCCCTGCTGCAATACTTGACGGGCCGATCGGTGCTGCCCTCGGCGCATCCCAATCGAGAGCCGGAAGCGCACCCCGCGCGCTAACACTCAGAGCAAGTCGGCACTTTTCTTGTCGCCTCAACGGCGGCGCAATAGCTCGGCCTCGAGCTCACGAACGCGCGCCTCGGCCACCGCTCGCAGGGCCGCTTCGCGTTCGCGCCCGGCCGCTTCGCGTTCACGCCCGGCGGCTTCGTGCTGCCGGGCCTCGACTTCGCGTTGGACCTCGCGTTGGCGGGCTTCCACCTCGAGCAATCGCAGAGCGCGCTCGGCCTCTGCCGGGCTTGGAAAGAGGTTCTTGCCTTCGGCGTCATGACTCAAGCGCAGAAACGGGCCGCCGGCGTCGTCGACGACGATCCAAACCCCCGGCAAGCAGGTGCACGACGCGCTGAGCGTCGAGAGTTCTCGCTCCACGAAATCGCCATCGACTCCGTCCCACCGCGATTCATGGGCGATTTTGGTACTCGAAGACATGCTCCGCCGAAGCCGTGAAGCCCGGACCTCGCGCGCCGAAAACTCATGATACCGTGCGCCGGTGTATCGACGGCTGGACTCGGAGCGTATCATCGCCACCGCCTCGCAAC
>JAEUAF010000067.1 GCA_019695485.1 Sorangium sp. | reverse complement strand
CATCGGGACGGAGGCGCCGAAGGCGCTTGCAGCGTGCCCGGGCGGTCCTGAGAAGTTTGACATCGACCGCAAGAAGCACGCAGCGGCGTTCAAGAGCGCGCCGCCTCCGGCCGAGATCAAGAAGCGGCAGGACGACGCGAAGCCCGTCAATCCGGACGAGCTGCAGAAGTACGCGGAGCGCGACACGCGCAAGACGCGCCTTCAGGCTCGCGCCCGCCAGCTGCTCACTACCGAGATTATGGGTTTGGAGCGCCTCAACGCCCAAACCAAGAAGAACTCGGCGGATCGCCCGCAGCTGATTCGGCGCCTGGCGGAAGGTTACGTCGAGCTCGAGTCGGCGGCCGTCCGCGACAAGATCGCGTCCGACATCAAGGCGCAGGACGCCAAGAAGAAGAAGACGGACGCCAGCAAGTTCCGTAGCGACGCCGCGCAAGCGGAGAAGATCGCACAGGCCGCGCGCGGCAAGGCGATCTCGTACTACACGAAGATGAAGGACGAGTACCCGACGTACTCGAAGCTCGACGAGGTGCTCTACTACCTCGCCTACGAGCATGAGCAGGCGCAGGACTACAAGAATGCGCGCTCGGTCTACTTCGAGCTGATTCAGAAGGCTCCGAAGTCGCCGTACATCCCGAACGCCTACCTCGCATTCGGTGAGTTGTTCTTCCAGGAGGCGCAGGGCGATCCGTCCAAGTGGGACCTCGCAGCGGCGGCCTACCAAGAGGTGACGAAGTACCCTCCGCCGAACAACAAGGTGTACGGCTACGCTCGGTACAAGCTCGGCTACGTCCACTGGAACAAGGGCGAGTACCCGGCCACCTTGAGCGAGTTCAAGAAGGTGATCGAGTACGGCGACACCTACAAGGATTTGCCGAACGCCGCGCAGCTCGCGAAGGCGGCTCGTCGCGACCTCGTGCCGGTCTACGCCGTCAGCGGCGCGCCGGACAAAGCCTACAACTTCTTCCGTCCGCTATCGGGTGATTCCGGTGGCGAGAGCAAGAAGACGATCGGGATGTTGAACGAGCTCGGGCTCAACTACCTCGACACCGGTCACTACAAGGAGGGCGTCGTCCTTTACAAGGACCTCCTGAGTCGCGACTCTGGCGATCGCACCTGCTTCTATCAGGGGCAGATCACGCGCTCGATCCAGGCCATCTACTCGGGCGACAAGGAGACCGTGAAGAAGGAGCTGGATAATCAGCTTCGCGTTCGCGCGGACTTCATCAAGGCGAGCCACCCCGACAAGGATCGCCTGGAGTGCTCGAACAACACGGCAGAGCTCGTGGCCGAGACGGCAATGAGCTGGCACTTGGAAGCGGTCGGCTCGGGCGGCGTGCGCGGCACCGGCGACAAGAAGACGATGGATCTCGCGGCTTACCTTTACAAGAAGGTGACCGAGAACTTCAAAGCCGAGGACTTCGCGAAGTTCCAGTTCCCGCGCATCGTGAAGGACGACTGGCCCACGATGTACAAGATCCGCTACGCGATGGCGGATTTGCTCTACTTCCAGCAGCGCTGGGAGGAATGCGGCCCTGCGTTCGACGCGGTGGTGGACGAGAATCCGAAGGCGACCGAGGCTGCTGAAGCCGCGTACGCGTCGGTGCTCTGCTACCAGAAGATGTACGACCAGATGTACAAGGGTGAGGCCGACCGCAAAGGCAAAGGCCTCGGTCCCACCGGCGAAGAGAAGGATCGCGAAGGCAAGAAGGGCGAGTGGGAAAAGTTCAAGCCCAAGGACCTCTCCACCATGCAAAAGGGCATGGTTCAGGCCTTCAATCGCTACATCTGTTACATCAAGCCGCCGAAGGGCGACAAGGAAGCGGAAGAGCAGTTCGTCGAAGTGAAGTACGCCCGTGCGCGCACTTACTTCGAGGCGCAGCACTGGGAGGAAGCGGCCATCGCGTTCCGTGACGTGGCGTTGAACCACGCCGACAAGGACGCAGGCATCTTCGCGGCGCAGCTCTACCTCGAGTCGGTGAACGTGCTCGGTGCACGCGCCGAACCTCCGCGCCCTGCGTGCTTCGATGACATGGCCAAAGACGTGCCGCAGTTCATCGAGCTCTACTGCAAGGGCCAGAAGGCCGAGGACAACAAGGAGCAGTGTGAGCTGCTCACGCGCATCCAGTTCGATATTCAGCGCTTGAAGGCGCAGAAGATCGTCGAGCTAGCGGATGGTCAGGCCGAGAAGGGCAACGTCAAGGAGAGCCTGGAGAACTACCGCAAGGGCGCCGAAGCGTACCTCGAGCTCTGGCGTGGCTACTGCGAAGAGCCGCTCAGCAAGCAGGAGAAGCCGAAGCAGTGCGAGAAGGCGAACGAAATCGTCTACAACATGGCGCGCGCCTATCAGGCCGCCCGCTTGTTGGCGAAGTCGATTCAGGCTCGACAGATCTTGCTGAATCCCAAGTACGGGATGAGCGAGTCGGAGCTCGCCATGAAGGCGACCTACGAAATCGGCGGGAACTACCAAGCAATCGCCGTCTACGACCGCGCTGCCGAGTACTTCGAGCGCTACGCAAAGGCGTCGAGTTACAAGGGTGAGTTCGCCGACCAGGCGCTGAGCGACGCAGCCGTGCTGCGACTCGGCCTCGGGCAGGAGGACGAAGCCATCAAGGATGCCTCGGAATTCAACAAGTTCTACGGCGCCAAGAAGCCCGCGCAGACCGCGCAGATCGCTTTCGCGGTGGCCGCTCACTACGGCGAGAAAAAGGACTGGGCGAACGTCGAGAAGCGTCTCGGCGGCTCGATGCGCCTCATCGATAGCAAGGCGACGCTCGACATTCGGCTTCAGGCGCACGCCCTGCTGGCACGCTCCTACGTGAAGACGAACAAGGGCCCTACGGCCGAGCGTGAGTATGCGGTGGTCGCCAAGACGTGGGCCGATCCGAAGGCCGGCGTCGCGCAAATCGAGGGCATCGAGGGCGAGGACGCAAACGCCAAGCAGCGTCGACTCGGCCGTGCACTCGAGGCAGTCGGTGAGGCCGTGTTCTACTTCGCCGAGCAGAAGAAGGCGAAGGTCGACAAGGTCAAGTTCCCCGACTACCACGGCCCCGGGACCAAGGAAGCGGTCATCAAGCACATCCAGACCAAGGTCAAGGAATGGATCGGCAAGAAGCGCCCGCTCATCGAAGAGGCCACGGCCGACTACAAGAAGATCGTCGACCTTCAACCCGTGCCACCGCCGCGCTGGGTCATTGCAGCTGGTTCGCGCGTCGGAGAGATGTGGGGCGGCTTCGTGAAGGAGTTCCGTGCAGCTCCGATCCCGGACGGCATCAAGAAGGACTACGAGCTTCGCACTGCCTACTTCGGGGCCTTGGACGATGCGTCCGAGCCGCAGAAGCAGGTGGCCAAGGGCGCCTTCGGCACGTGCCTGGATTACTCGGTGAAGTACCAGTACTTCGACGAGTTCAGCCGTGCCTGCGAGGAGTGGCTCGCTTCGAACTACAAGTCGGAGTTCCACTTGGTCGACGAGTTCCGCGGTTCTCCAAGCCGGGTAAACAGCGTGTTGCGCGAGCAGGGCAACCCGCTGCGGATTGGTGGCGATCCGATCGCCGCCACCTTGGTCGACACAGGCCCAGTCACCCCGAAGAAGAAGGCGACTGACGAAAAGTCGACCGACAAGAAGTCGGAGAGCGACAAGGCCATCGACAAGCAGTTCGAGAAGAAGCCTGAGAAGAAAGCCGGAAAGAAGAAGAAGTGAGGCTTGCGGGGCGCGTGCCGTGCGGTGCGTGCCCCCACCCACCTCTGCCTAGGAGTAACGGAAGATGATGCGGACGAAGACACTGATTCTCGGCGGCTTGCTGATGGCGCTCCAGGCGTGTGGTGGAGCCGCGCTAAACGCGAAGGGTGAGCTCGCGAAGGAGCGACAGAGCGGCCGCAAGGACGCGACGGGCACCCACGTAGACAAGGCGGCGGCTGCGAATTTCGACACCGCGCTGCAGTCCTTCCTCGACCACGACAAGAAGCAAGACTGGGCCGAGGCCAGCTGCACGGCGGTCGGCAAGCAGTTCGAGGAGGCGCACGGGGCGCAGAAGTCGGCGACGGGCCGAGCCTTCCCGGAAGCGCTCTACAATGCCGGGCTTGCCTTTCAGCGCTGCGGCAAGGACCAAGAGGCGCGCGATAAGTTCGAGGCTGCGAGCAGCGCCGACTCGAGCTTTCATCGCGCCAAGGCGCAGGTCGCGCTCTACGACTACCAAAAGACGCAGGACCTCGACGGGACGATTTCGAAGCTCGACCAGGTCATCCACGACGCCAAGTTCCAGAACGCCGAGGCTCTCGTGAGCTTGGCGGCGCTCCAGATGGAGCGGGACGGGGACCAGGCGGATGAGGACGGCAAGGACGATCTGCAGCGCGCGCAGAAGAACCTACAGCGCGCGCTCGCCGTGGACGATTCCTACATGCCCGCCTTCAACCAGCTCGCGGTGTATTACCTCGAGCAGGCGAAGAAGAAGGCCGGTCAGAAGGAGCGCTCACGCCGAGGCAAGCGCGGGATGGTCGTCTCGGGCGCAAAGCGCGCCGAGGTCAATGAGCAGCAGCTCGATCTGGCCGCGCTCGTGGCAGGTCAGGCGCAGAAGAAGAATCCGAACTACGCCCCGATCTACAACACCTCTGGTCTCATCCAGGTGGAGCTCAAGAACTTCAACGGCGCCGTGAAGAGCTTCGCGCGTGCGCGTTCGCTCGATCCGAAGTTCTTCGAAGCTCAGATGAACTACGCCGCAGTGAATCTGTCGTTCCGCGGTTACGAGGAAGCCGAAAAGGCGTACCGCGAAGCGCTCCGTCTACGTCCGAAGGAGTACGAAGCGGCGCTCGGTTTGGCGCTCGCGCTGCGCGGCCAAATCAACGACAACAACTTCGAAAAGAACGTCAACGAGGCGCAGAAGTACCTCGACGAGGCCAAGAAGATCGACGATACGCGGCCGGAAGCGTTCTACAACGAGGCGATCCTCACGCATGAGTTTCGCACCAAGCGGGCGGGGGAGACGATCAAGGTCATCCCGACGCTCGAGAAGGCGGCCAGCCAGTTCCGCGACTTCGTGACCAAGGCGGGCGACGACCCGGTCTTCGCGGCGGCGGTGAAGCGCTCGAACGAACGAGTCGAGGACATCGAAGACACGATCAAGTTCCTCAAAGAGGGTGAAGAGGCGCGCAAGGCCGCGGAAGCAGCTCCACCGCCCCCGCCACCCCCGGCTGAGGGCGACGCTGCCAAGGCCGGCGACAAGCCTGCCGGTGATGCCGCCGCGCCTCCCGCCGACAAGGCTGGGGCTGACAAAGGTGCCGCCGACAAGGGTGCGGCCGACAAGGGTGCCCCGCCGCCGAAGCCCGCAGGGAAGAAGTGAGTCGGATCTTTTTTTGCTGAGTTCGCGCGACGAGCGGGAACGTTCCGCTCGTGCCGATGTCGTAGGGGTCTGTGAGTTAGCAATTGACGAGCAGGCCCCATCGCAATACAATTACACTGTAATAGCGCTTCAGAATTCCCAGGAGAATGGAAATGGCCAAGTCCAAATTCGCTCTGTCCGTCGTTGCGGCAGGTTTGAGTCTCCTCATTGCGGCTCCCGCGTTTGCTCAAGAGGCGGCAGCCGCAGGTGGTGGTGACGAGAAGAAAGAGGGCTACGGCTACGAGTTCGAGGACGACCCGCTAAACGCAGGCGGTTTCGGCCCGAATGACGCGACCATCAAGGTGCGTCCGAAGGCGGCACGCACCACGCTGATCCGACCGCGAACGTCGTTCGTGACGGAGATGCTGAAGTCCGTCGAGAACATCTGAGACGCTGGCTAGATTAGGTTTTTTTCGGGTTCACGAGAGCGTGTAGCGCTGCGGAGCGATGGCCTCCGTCACAACGCCACGACAAGTAGAGAAAGCATCGCAAATGGCAAAGGCTGTTCTGACATTCGCGCTTTATCAGTACGACGCTCTTCAGCGTCGCGAGACCGTGACGCAGGACATCGTCAAGGTCGGCAAGGATCCGAAGAGCCATCTCCGTGTGGATGATGAGCTGGCCTCGCGAATGCACGCGGTGATTGAGGTCGCTGGCGCGGAAGACATCACGCTCATCGATCTGGGCAACGAGCCCGGGACGATGGTGAACGGTGCCCGCGTCAACAAGTGCAAGTTGCATGTTGGCGACCAGATTCAGGTCGGCGAGACGAAGATCGTGCTGGAAAGCGCGGAGCCGGCGGGCGCCGAAGCGCAGCCCGCCCCGGTTGGACATAGGGGTGCATCGGCCGCCTATGCGGCTCCTCCACCAAACCCGTTTGGTGCCGGGCCCGCGTCGCCCTTCGCCGCCGCTCCGGCCGCGTTCGCTGCCGCTCCGAATCCGTTCGCCGCCGCGCCGAACCCCTTTGCGTCGCACCACGATCATATGGCGGTGCCGGATGATGCTCCGCCAGGCACGTACACCTACACGATGATCAAGAGCGGGCCGGACGTGAGCCCCGACGAGGTCGAGCTTGCCTACGTGCAGGCTGTCGAGGTGATGGTGCTGTGGGGCACCAACGTGCTGCACGTCTCGCACCTCACGCCGCCGCGTAATTTCTACGTCGGCGAGGAGCAGGGCAAGAACTCGGCGTGTGACTTCTTCATTCCGAGTGAGAAGATCGGGACGACCCGGCTTCCCGTCGTGGTGGGCGATCGCATGTCCGCGTCGGTCGTGATCCATCCGGCGGCTCGCGGCTGGGTTGAGTTGCCCGGTCAGCCCCGTATGTCGCTGGACGAGGTGCGTCAGCGCGCTCAGCCGACAGCGGAAGTTACCGGCGGACATCAGTTCGCGCTACCTGGTGGCGCCAAAGCGCACATCGAGCTCGGGGACTTCGTGTTCCAGGTTGCGACCGTGAACGCCGGCAAGCCGCTCAAGAAGGGCGTTGGGGCAGGCGTCGACTGGACAGTCGCGCTCTACTTCGGGCTATCGTTTTTGGTCCACGCTGGCTTCATCGCCGCGATGGCCTTCTTCGTTCCGCCTCTCGGCCTCACCGACGACGAGGATCTCGACAAGGACCGTCTGTACCTGATGCAGCAGTTCCTCGATGCCGCGGCAGAGCGCGAGCAGGAAGAGAAGGAGACTGAGGTCGTCGAGGAAAAGGCGGACAATAAGGAAGGTGGCACCGGCACTCGCGCTAAGGGCGAGGAAGGCTCGATGGGTAATCCCACGACCAAGGCCACCAACAAGCGTTACGCCGTGCAGGGTCCGAAGGACAACGCGGATCCCCACATCGCGCGCCAGGCTGCTCTGCGCGAGGCGATGGAGTTCGGCATGATCGGCCTCCTCAACACCGGCGCGGCCGGTGATCCGAACGCACCGACCGCACCGTGGGGGCGAGACACGTCCCTCGGCACGGACGAGGTCAGCGCTCGAGGCAACATGTGGGGTGACGAAATTGGCGACGCCTTCGGCGCTGGCGGTCTCGGTCTCTCTGGCATCGGCGAAGGTGGCGGTGGTCGCGGCGAGGGTATCGGCCTTGGCAACATCGGCACTCTCGGCCACGGGGCGGGCACCGGTACTGGGCAGGGCTTCGGCGCTGGTCACGGCCGCCTGGGTGGCTCGCACGCTACCCGCGCTCCGAAGGTTCGCATGGGTGCGACGACGGTCAGCGGTCGCCTGCCGCCTGAGGTCATCCAGCGCATCGTTCGCCAGAACTTCGGTCGTTTCCGCATGTGTTACGAGCAGGGGCTCGGCCGGAACCCGAATCTCGAAGGGCGCGTCTCCGTGCGTTTCGTGATTGGTCGTGACGGGTCGGTGTCCAACGTGTCGAACGGTGGCTCGGACTTGCCGGACAGCGGCGTCGTGAGCTGTGTGATCTCCGCGTTCTACGGCTTGAGCTTCCCTCAGCCGGAAGGCGGCATCGTCACGGTCGTGTACCCGATCATGTTGGCGCCGGGCTGAGAGCCGGGTGTCGAGTCGCCGCCGAGCTTTCGGCGGCGGGTCGCGATGGGCGTTCGCTTCGGCGGGCGCCCATCGTCGTTTGTCGTACGAAGTGCCCCGGGGCGCGCGAGCGTGGCGTTGTGGCGGGCTTGCTGCAGCGCGCTGGCCGACGCTGGCGTGGGGCGCGGGCGTGGCCGCCGCAGTGTGTCGCAGGTGGGCGCGAGCGGCGTTGGAAGCGACACACTTGGGCGCGTGGGGGTCTGCGTTGGCGCGGCGCGGAGTGGTCACATCGGCGACGGCGAGACGCGCTTCCGCGAGCATGGATCGTCGAGTTCCACCTTTACTTCAAGGGGGGCGTCCGCCTATGCTCAGGGCCCTTTTGGAGTCGGCCTCCAAAATAGAAGCCAATTCTGACTCGAATCGGCCGTCGCCGCCTCGAGGGCTTGTTCCGAAGCGTCGTTTTCAATCAACCGTCGAGCGTGCCGAAGGATCCCGCGTTCGGGATGGATGTTTGAGAGAGGTAAAGCTTGCGATGAATCTCTGGAAGCTCACCAACGTTGCCGTGCTCACCATGGGGCTCTTGACCGCTGCCGGGTGCAGCCGGGATCACATCGAAGCCATCAACTTGGCCAATGAAGGTGACCAATCCGTCAAGGTCAACGTGGAGGGCGCCATCCAGAAGTACGAACAGGCGGTCCAGCTCGATCCGACCAATCATCGGATCTTGTGGAAGCTCGCGAGTGCGTACGAGAAGAAGGAAGACTGGGACAAGATGGCCTCGACGCTCTCGCGAGCGGTGCAGGTCGCGCCCGACTTCGCGAACTACTGGTACAAGCGCGGCGTTGCGCTCAACAACCAGGCGGATGCGGGCAATCCCGATGCCTATGAGCAGTCGAAAGAGCCGCTCAAGAAATGCATCGAGAAGGATCCGAACATCGCGGAGTGTTACTTCCTGTTGGGCGAGGCGTTCCTCTGGACGAACGATGAGCAAGCCGCCATCGAGAATTACCAGAAGGCGATTGAGCACGACCCCACGCAGTCCTTCTTTTACTCGCCGCTCGCGGAGCTCTACCTGACGCTGCGCCTGACGAACGAGGCCGAGCAGGTACTCAGCCAGGGCGTGCGCTTGGTGCCGCCGAACGAGAAGAACAATCCCAAGATCTACGGCATGTACGTGCTGCTCTCGAACGTGGCGCAGGCGAAGAAGGACAAGGCCGGCCAGCTCTCGGCGATGGAACACGCCGAGCAGTTCGCCGGTGAAGCGCACCCCGAGTTCGCTTTCAATCTGGGCAGCACCTACGCCGTGATGGATCCTCCGCAGAAGGAGAAGGCAGTGCGCTTGCTCGATCAATTCACGAAGCGCGTGTGCCGCGGCGCGGCTGCTGCGAAGTTCAAAGAGCAGTGCGAGGAAAGTTCAGCATTGGTCCAGAAGCTGGGCCAGTGACCGAGTCGGGGATGTCGACGGTTTCACGCACGAATTCTGCTGTAAGGCAAGTGGTGCGCGCCCGCTCGACGAGCCCGCGTCGTGGTGTCGCGATTGGCGGGGTCGGTGGCCTCTGGGCCAAGCCGAAGTCCCGCTTCGACTCGCCAGGTTTTGATTCTCGCCGCCCGCAGCCTTCCCGGCATGCGGCGGCGAATGTGAGTAGGAGTCGAGCTCGGGCGCGGTGCCCGATGCTCGGCTGGTCGGTTTCCGCCTCGTCAAGCGCGCGGCGGACACCAACGATTGTGAGTTTAGTTTCCGTTCGTTTGGACGAGCCACTCGCGCTCCGAGCGCCTCGTCCGCACGTGTTCAGCTTGCCCGAGGGAGCATGGATCTAGAGCAGCGACTCAAGCAGCTAGAGGGCTATCACGACTGGAATGGCGTCGTTGAGGCACTCGAGCAGGGCGTTCTTTCGGCGGACGATGCCGCGCAGAAGGCGGACTATCACCTGCGTCTCGGTCGCCTCTTGTATCGGCATTTGCTTCAGGGCGTGCGCGCGCTGAAGCATTTCCAGGATGCGTACAAGCTCAATCCGACGTTCGTCGGCGCGCTGAGCGAAGCGCGCGCGATCTACTGGGAGCTCGGCAAGCTGAACATGGTTCAGAAGCTGATCGAGCTGCAGTTGAAGAACACGCAGGACGCTTCCGTGCGTTCGAAGCTCTCGGCGGAGCTCGGCGATGTCGCGTTCGACATGGGCGATTACGATCGCGCTCGCGACGCCTATGCCAAGGCGCTGAACGGCGGCACTCCGGCAGGTTCGGACGTCGGCGAGCGACTGCGTGACGCTGAGGCCGGTCCCAGCGACTGGCAGGAGCGCATCGCGCTGTTGCTGCGCCAGAGCCAAGAGGCGCCCGAGCGACGCGCACGGGCGACATTGCTTTTGCGCGCGGCGCGCATCGCGCGGCGCTTCGCGCCGACGGAGCTCGAAGAGCTGCTCGTCAAAGCCTACTCCGCGGACCCCACGGACGTGGGCATTGCGGCTTTGTACGAAGGGTTGCTAGTCGAGGCGCAGCGCACGGATGCGATCGTCGAGACTCAGCGCCACATGCTCAAGGCTGC
This sequence comes from Sorangium sp., assembly GCA_019695485.1. Taxonomy (GTDB): domain Bacteria; phylum Myxococcota_A; class Polyangia; order Polyangiales; family Polyangiaceae; genus PMG-095. Next base: position 8,163 of record JAEUAF010000067.1, on the reverse strand, counting down.
GGCCGAGCCCGAGCGTGCGGAGCTCGCTCAGCATTTCGGTGCGCGTTGGGCGCTCCGGCATCAGAATCCGGAGCTCGCGGCGCAGTTCCTCGAGGAGGCCTTGCGGCTCGAGCCGAAGCGCGAGGAAGCGTTCACGTTCGTTCGCGACTTCTTCGGCGTGCGCGCGGGCAACTGGGAGTACGTGATCCGCCTGGCGGACGAGCTCTCGGATCGCTCGGGGTTGGGGCGTGAAGGCGCCTACCTGCTTGCGCTCGGTGGACTGATGGCCTGGCGCGAGCGTGGCGATTTGATGCTCGCGAAGCGCCTTTTCCAGCGGCTTGCTCAGGTCGAGCCACAGAACCCGGCGTTGGTCGCGTTCGAGGCGCAGATCGGCGAGAAGCTCGCGCCTGCGCAGCCCGCTGCCCCAGCAGTGGAGGCGCCGGTTACGCCGGTAGCGCCCGCTGTCGTTCCTGTGCAGGCAGCGCCGACACCGCCTGCTCCCGCCGTTACGAAGGCGGTGGTCGTTGAAGCTCCTGCGCCCGTCGTGGAGCCGGCCGCGCCTGCGCCAGTCGCCGCTGCGCCTGCGGCGGTCGCCGCTGCGCCCAAGGTCGAGCCAGAGAAGGTGGCAGCGCCCGCAGCTGCCCCCGTTGCTGCAGCACCTGTCGCGGTAGCGCCAGCGGCTCCCGCGCCTGTGGCCGCAGCGCCTGTCGCGGCAGCGCCAGCGGCTCCCGCGCCCGTGGCACATGTTGCCGGTGACGATCGCGTGATCGCGGATCTGCGCGACAAGCTACGGCAGCAGGAGGCCGCCAAGCGCTACCACGAGTACGTGAAGACTTTGCTCGCGCTCGGCGACGCGGTCGGCGATCCCGAGGAGCGCGAAGCGCTCTATTTGCAGGCGGGCGAGCTCTACGTGAGCAAGTTCGCGAACCAGGCCGAGGCCGTCAAGGCGTACGAGAAGGTCCTGGAGGTCAACCCCGGCAGCAGCGTGGCGGTCGCGTACTTGCGTGACATGTACGAGAAGCGCCGCGACTGGGAGAAGCTCATCGAGCTCAGTCGGCGCGAGGCCGACCTGTTGCCGCCCGGCGCCGAGCGCGCGGCGGCCTTCAAGCGCATCGCCGTGATGGCGGTCGAGCGCGTGAAGAAGCCCGAGGTGTGCATCGAGCTCTGGAGCGTCGTGTTGGACAACGACGCGGAGGATGCAGACGCCCTGAACGCGCTGTCGCAGCTTTACGACCGCGCCCGCGACTATCACAAGCTCGCTGACGTGCTTTCGAAGCTCGCCGAGGTGACTTACGACACCACCCAGCGCGTCGAGCTCTTGAACAAGCTCGGTCAGGTTGCCGGTGATCGCCTGAAGGACGAAGAGCGAGCGGTGGATGCGTACCGCATGTTGCTCACGCTGCAGCCCGACGACCGTCGTGCGCAAGAGCAGCTCAAGAAGCGCTACGTCACCCTAGGCCGCTGGGACGACCTCGAGGTGTTCTACGCCGAGAGCGGCAAGTGGGACGAGTTCATTCGCGTGCTCGAGAGCAACGAAAGCCGTGCCACCACGGATGCTCAGCGCATCGGCATGCTGATGAAGATCGCCGAGCTGTGGATGACCCAGAAGGGTAAGTCCGACCGCGCGGCGCGCGCCTACGAGAAGGTGCTCAGCCTAGAGCCGAACAATCGCGACGCGGCGGAGCGCCTGATTCCGATCTACGCCGCCGCCAACAACCCGAAGGGTCTGGCGTCGGCGATCGAGGTCAAGCTTTCCCATGTCGAGGATGCCGAGGACCGACTCGGCCTGTTGCGGGAAGTCGCAGCCCTCTACGAGTCGCGCATGAACGATAAGCCGAAGGCGTTCGAGCGCTATTTGGCGGCGTTCGAGATCGCCCCGGGCGACGCGCAGAGTCAGGCCGACGTCGAGCGCGCAGCGCAGCTCACGAGCCGCTGGGACGAAGTCGTGCGCGCCTACCGCGAGGCGGTGGTGCGTGCGGAGGCCCACTCGGACACGCCCACGGCCAACGCGCTGCGCCTGCGCTTGGGTCGCGTGCTCGTCGACGAGAACGGGCGCGTGGACGAGGCTCTGGCGGAGTACCGCGCGGTGTACGAGAGCGAGCCGGACAACGAGACCGCGCTTGCCGCGCTCGAGCGGCTCTACCGGCGCGCCGAGCGTTGGCGTGATCTGTTGGACGTCTACGAAAAGAAGCGTGACCTTGCCAACGATCCCGAGGAGCGGCGTCGCATTCTCTTCGAGATCGCGAGGCTCTACGAAGAGCAACTCGCCGACGCCAAGCACGCCATCGAAACTTACGGTGAAGCGCTCGAAGATGCGCCAACAGACTACGTTTCTCTGGCGGCGCTGGACAGGCTCTACCTCGCGACTTCGGATTGGGAGCGCTATGCGGACATCCTGCGTCGGCGCATCGAGGTCGAAAGCGACGATCGCATTCTGGTCGATCTGAAGTTCCGTCTCGCGGAAACGTTGCACGGGCACTTGAGTGACGACGCGGGTGCGCTCGAGAACTATCGAGAGATTCTGTTCATCGATGCGGATCATGCTGGGGCGCGCGTTGCGCTCGAGCGGATGTTGAAGAATGCGGCATTGCGCGGCGAAGCGGCGCGCATTCTCGAGACCATTTACGAGGCGCGCGGCGACTGGAATCAGCTCATCGAAGCGCTCGAAATCCTCGCGCAGTCGGCGGACGACGTCGAGCGCAAGGTCTCGATTTTGCGCAAGATCGCCAGCATTGCGGCGAACGAGCTGAAGGCGCTCGACCGCGCTCTCGACGCTCAGGCGCGCGCGCTCAAGGAAGATCCCGCGCTCGCGGAGTCTCGCACCGAGCTCGAGGCACTGGCGCAGCAGGCGTCTGCCTGGGATGCGCTGATTGGCATCTACAGCGATGTCGCCTCAGGCCTCGATGATCCGGACCTGGCACGCTTGTACTGGATTCGTCTGGCCGGAATCGAAGAGCGTCTCGGCAAGATCGACCAGGCTGCCAAGAGCTACGAGCGCGTCCTCGCCGCAGATCCGTCCGATCAGGACGCGCTGGCCGCCATGGATGCGCTGTACCGGCGCACCGGTCACTGGGAGAAGCTCATCGGCGTGTTCCGCCGACGCATCGAGCTCTCGCAAGACGGCGGTGAGCGTGAAGGCCTCTACGCGCAAATGGCGCAAGTCTACGAGGATCGGCTCGGTCAACCCGACGAGGCCATCGCGGCTTACCGCGAGGTTTTGGCGCTCGATCCGACGAGCAGTGTGGCGCTCTCTGCGCTCGACGCGTTGTTCACGCGCCGCGAGCTGTGGAGCGAGCTCGCCGAGAATCTGGAGACCCAGCTTGGTCTCGCCGATAACGAGGATGCGCAGCTCAGTCTGATGCTGCGTCTGGCGGGCCTGCGCGAGCAGAAGATGGGCGAGGTCGAAGCGGCCATCGACGGCTACAGCCAGGTTCTGGAGCGTGATCCGACCAACCCCAACGCGCTCGCCGCGCTCGAGCGTCTAGCGGCCACCGAGGCTAATTCTCTCGCGATCGCCGAGATTTTGGAGCCGCTCTACCGGAGTCAGGGCGACTATCACAAGCTGATTCGCGTCAACGAAGTGCAGGTCAGTCGAGCTGAAGATCCGCAGCGCAAGGTGGAGTTGCTGCAACAGATCGCCGGGCTCTACGAAGACGCAGCTGGGGATCTGAATTCGTCGTTCGACACCATGGCGCGCGCCCTGGCCGTCGATCCTGCCAGCGAAGCCACGCAGGAAGCGTTGGATCGCTTGGCGCGTTCCACGGGTCGCTTCGCCGACTTGGCGAAGGTGTACGAAGACCTCGCTCAGGCGCAGCAGGATCCGGAGCTCGGCAGTGCGCTCTACTCCTCGGCCGCTCGCGTCTACGAACAAGACGTGCGCAACATCGATCGCGCGATCGAACTCTACCGTCGGGTACTCAGCATCGATCCGATGAATCTGCCCGCGACCGACGCGCTCCAGGCGTTGTTCCAGGGGGCCGAGCGCTACGCTGACATGTCGCTGATTTTGCAGCGTCGCGCCGAGATTCTCGAGGATGTCGACGCGCGCAAGGACGCGCTGTTCCAGGCGGCCATGCTGGAGGAAGAAATCCTCGAGCGACCGGATCAAGCGATTGCCGCGTACCTCAAGGTGTTCGAGATCGACGCCGAGGACATGCGCAGCATCGATGCGCTGATCAAGCTCTACTTGGGCTTGTCGCGCTGGGAAGACCTGCTGTCCGTCTATTCGAAGAAGGCGGACCTGGTCGTCGATCCGGAGGAGAAGAAGCACATTCTCTACCAGGTCGGGGCCGTGTATGAGCGGGAACTCAAGGATGTGCCGCGCGCGATCGACACCTATCAAAAGGTGCTCGAACTCGATCCGGACGACTTGACCGCGCTCGGTCGGCTCGACGTGCTGTACCAGACCGCCGGCAACTGGCAGGAGCTGCTCAGCATCTTGCAGCACGAGGCGGAGCTCACCGCGGACCCCGCGGAGTCGGTCAGCTATCAGTATCGAATCGCGGAGCTCTACGAGAAGCGCTTGGGCGATGTCGATCGCTCGGTCGAGCTCTATCGCGACATCTTGAACATTCAGCCCGATCACCAGCCGACGCTGGCGGCGCTCGAGGGTATCAAGAGCGGTGAGCACAGCCCGCTTTCGGCCGCCTCGGTGTTGGAGCCGATCTACGACGCCAGCGGCGACTGGAATCGACTGATCAGCGTGCTCGAGGTGCAGGTTCGCTTCAGCGATGACAAGTTCGCGAGTGTCGAGCTCCTGCATCGCATCGCGCGGCTCTACGAAGAGAGCCTGTCCGACCATGCCAATGCGTTCGCCACCTATGCGCGCGCGATTGGCGTCGACAGTCAGAACGAGGAGTCGCTCGGCGCGATCGAGCGGCTGGCCATGATGATCGAGCGCTGGCCGCAAGTGGCCGCGCTCTACGATCAAGAGTTGGACAAGCTCTCGGGTGAAGACGACCCCGCGCAGTTCGTCGAGCTTGGCCTGCGGGTGGCGCAGGTCTACGAAGTGCAGCTCGAGAACCTGGAGTTGGGCGTTGCCCGCTATCGCCAGGTGCTCGCGGCTGACCCTGAAAATCAAAGCGCCGTTCGCGCTCTCGACCGACTCTTTACGCAAGGCGAGAAGTGGTCCGATCTGGCCGAGGTCCTGACTCGCGAAGCCGAGATCGGTCAGAGCCCCGATGAGATTCTCGAATTCAAATACCGGCTGGGTCAGGTCTATCAGACCAAGCTTGGTGACTTGGATCGCGCCATTCAGGCGTATCGCGAGGTGCTCAGCGCGGCGCCCGAGCACGAAGAGACTCTGCGGGCCTTGGAAGCGCTCTTCGAGAGCGGCACCAAGCAGCCGGAGATCGCGCAGATCCTCGAGCCCCTCTATCAGGCCTCTTCCGAGTGGGAGAAGCTGATCCGCGTTCGCGAGGCCGAGCTCACCCACATCCAGGAGCCGGAAGAGCGGCTCGCGATGTATCACCGCATCGCGGAAGACGCGGAGGAGCGCTTGCTCGACCCCGTGATGGCGTTCGACGTGCACGTGCGCGCCATCAAGGAGAGCCCGCTCGACGAGCGCACTGGCGAGGAAATCGAGCGTTTGGCGGCGATGTTGGATGGTGGCTGGGAGCAGCTCGCCAACGCCTACGCCGACGTGCTCAGCCAAGACAACATCGACGCGGTCACCCAGGGTGCCATCGGTAAGCGTTTGGCGCGTGTGTTCGAGGAAGAGCTCGCCGACGTCGCCAAGGCCGAAGCCAGCTACCGCTACGTGTTGACCGTCGCGCCGGCGGAGCAGGACGCGCTCAACAACCTCGATCGCATCTACTCCTCGCTCGAGCAGTGGCCCGAGCTCGCCGAGATTTTGGAGCAGCGTGCCGCTTCGGCGGAGGACGTGACCGAGAAGGTCGAGCTCTTCTCGCGGCTTGGCCAAGTCTACGAGGAACGGCTGAATCAGGTCGGCAACGCGATTCGAGCGTACCGCGTGATCTTCGATCAGCTGCAGCCGGCCAACGAGGACGCGATCTTCGCGCTCGGACGCATCTACGAGCAGACTGGCAACTACGTCGAACTCGACAAGGTGTACCAGCGTGAGCTCGAGAACGCGGTGGGCGACGTCCAAGAAGCCGAGATCCGCGCGAAGATGGCGCACGTGGCCGCCGAGCGGCTCGGCAACATCGACGCAGCCGTCGAGGGTTGGAAGCGCGTGCTCGACTTGCGCGGGGAAGACCCGGAGGCGCTGCGCGCCTTGGCCGGGCTCTACGAGCAGCAGGGCAAGTGGGCGGAGCTAACGGATGTGCTCGAGCGGCACTTCGATATCGCCGAGAGCGACGAGGATCGCGTTCAGGTGCTGACTCGCCGCGCGCGGCTGTTCGCTGAACGGGTGAACCGCGACGACGAGGCTCTCGAGACGTGGCAGCGCGTGCTCGACATCGATTTCTCGAACGTGGCCGCCCTGCGCGCCATCGCCGAGGTCTGGCGTGCGCGTAAAGACGCTGGCGAGCTCGTCAGCGCGCTTCACGCGACGATCGACCGCGCCTCTTCCGTACTGGATCCGGCGGAGCTCATCGGTGTCTACCGCGAGCTCGGCAAGACCTACGGTGAGCAGCTCGGACAGCCGTTCGAGGCCGCGGACGCCTGGCAACACTTGCTCGAGGTGGACGGCGCCGACTTCGAGGCGATGTCCGAGCTCGAAAAGATCTACCGCGCCGACGAGCGCTGGGTGGATGTGATCGGCGTCAAGATGCGCCGCGCAGAAGCGCTCGAGGAGCCCGCGGAAAAGATCCGAGAACTGCTCGAGGCGACCGAAATCTGGAAGCGCGACGTCAACGACTACGACCAAGCGACCGGCGCCTTCAACAAGGTGCTCGAGATCGAGCCGACCCACGAAGAGGCCTTCGAGGCCCTGGAGCGCTTGCACACGGCGGCCGGCCGCTGGGAGCAGCTGGTCGAGCTCTATCTCAATCGCTTGGATTCGCGGGAGACCGTCGCCGAGCGCAACGACTTGTTGCGGCGCATCGCGCGAGTGTTCGACGAGAAGATGTCGGACAAGAACCAGGCCTTCGACGCGCTGTTGAATGCTTTCAGCGAGGACTACGGCGACGACGAGACCGCGCGCTACCTCGAGCTGATGGCTCAGGCGACCGGGCGCTGGGGTGAGCTCATGAGCACGGCCAATGCATGGCTGCCTGAGCAAACCGAGGATCGCAAGAAGATCCAGCTCTGCCTGCGCATCAGCAAGTGGTACGGCGAAAACCTCGGGCACCCCGAGTACGCGCAGCCGTACTACCAGCAGATCATGGCGCTCGACCCGAACAATGTTCAGGTCTTGCGGCAGATGGCTGCGATTCACCGGCAGTCTGGTCAATGGCAGAAGGTCGGCGAGACGCTGACGCGCGCCTATGACGTGGCCGTCGCCAACGACGATCGCAAAGTGATCCTGGTCGAGCTCGGGGAATTGCTCGAGAAGAACATGGGCCAGCTCGAACAGGGCATCGCCTACTACAAGCGTTCTCTCGAGGTGGATCCGCTGTTCCTGCCGGGCTTGAGCGCGCTCGAGCGAATCTACGAGGAGCGCGCGCAGCATTCGGATCTCGTGCAGATTTTGGCGAGCAAGGTCAAATCGCTCGGCGAGTCCGATCAGGTGCCGGGCTACAAGCTGAAGATCGCGAGCCTGTACGAGACGCAGCTCGGTGATTTCGAACGCGCGGGCAAGGTCTATCGTGAGGTGCTCGAGCTCGACGGCGGCAACCTGGCCGCGCTGCGCGGCCTCGAGCGCATCTGCGAGCGCGTCAATGATTGGCCCGATTTGGTGGGCGTGTTGGAGCGTCAGCTCGAGGTCGTTGAGACCGAGCGCGAGCGCGTCGAAGTGCTGCTGAAGCTCGCTCAGATCCAGGAGGAGCACTTCCTCAAACCCGACCTCGCAGCGCAGCGCCTCGAGCAGGCCATCGAAATCTCGCCCGGTGAGGAGCGCGCCTACATCGCGTTGGCGCGCTGCTATCGGCGACTGAAGCAGTGGCTCGACCTCATCAACACCTACGAGCGACACATCGCCGAGACGCTCAACACCTCGACGAAGGTCGAGCTGTACGGCCTGGTTGCCCTGATCTTCTCCGACGAAGTGGGTGATTCGGATCGCGCTATCGACGCCTATCGGAACATCGTCGACCTCGACGACACGAATGTGCCGGCGCTCGA
>JAEUAF010000061.1 GCA_019695485.1 Sorangium sp. | reverse complement strand
TGCGCGCAGCGTCCGCTGTTTCGGTTTTCAGCGACGCGTGAGGTAACGACGCTTCGGGCGGCGTCGCGCGGCGGTGTGCGAACCATACGGTGCTCGATCGGCAGGGGAGCGAACGAGATGACTCAGGTAACGACGACTTTCGAACAAGAGGTTGGTGCGGGAAGGCGCTTTCGATTTGGTGAGAACTGGTCTCAGTTCTTGGAACTCCTGAGCGAGTCCCGCATTGCTCAGGCGGAGCAGTCGCTCATCGATCGGCTGGGGCGCGAGAATCTGTGCGGTAAGGCGTTCCTGGATATCGGATCGGGGTCCGGCCTCTTCTCGTTGGCGGCGCGCAAACTGGGCGCCCGCCCGTACTCGGTCGACTTCGACCCTGACTCGGTGGCTTGCACGCGTTGCTTACGCGAGCGCTTCTTCCCGAACGATAGTAGCTGGCAAGTTGAGCAGGGCTCCGTCCTTGACGAAAGATTCATGAGCCGTCTACCAAAGTTTCACGTCGTCTACGCCTGGGGGGTGTTGCATCATACGGGGAACATGCTACGCGCGATCGAGCTGGCTCTCGATCGGGTCGAAGCGTCGGGTCTCGCGTATCTCGCGCTCTATCGCAAGACCTGGCTGTGTCCGTTTTGGAAAGTCGAGAAGCGTGCCTACTGCTCGAGCCCCGCTGCGCTGCAAGGGCTGATGCGCGGCGTGTATCGCGGCACATTGGGCATTGCCCATCGGCTCAAGAACCCAGGCCACAAGGCCCCACGAGGGATGGACCTCGACCGCGACCTACACGACTGGTTGGGGGGATATCCATACGAGTCGGTCACGCCGCGGGTGCTGAAGAGGCTGGTCACACAGCGCGGCTTCGTGCTGCAAACGCAGGTGATCAAGACGGAGGGGGTTCACTTTACGCCGGGTTGCGACGAGTACGTGTTTCGAAACCCGAGCGAAGCCGCGACCCCCGGCGCCTGACTCGCGGCTCGTCGACGGCGCTGAAAACGGCTGCGGTGTGTGGCTCCCCGTCGAGCAGCGCTCTGAGCTCCGCCGCGCTGAGCTTGGCGGAGCGGTCGCTTTCTTCGAGCAGCGAATCAGCGAGTTCGCGTTTGGTATGGTGGAGATCGAGGATACGCTCCTCGATGGTGCGAGCCGTGATGAGGCGGTAGACGGTGACGGGGCGCGTTTGCCCGATGCGGCGGGCGCGGTCGGAGGACTGCGCTTCGACTGCCGGATTCCACCACGGATCCAGGTGAACCACGTAGTCGGCGCCGGTGAGGTTCAAGCCGAAGCCGCCAGCGCGCAGGCTGATCAGAAACAGATCGCCATCGCCCGCTTGAAAGGCTTCGACCGCGCTCTTACGTTGCGGCTGGGGGGTACTGCCGTCGAGGTACTGGTAACTGAAGCCGCGTTGGTCGAGCGCGCGGCGCACGAGGCTCAACATGTCGACACACTGGCTAAAGACCAAGGCGCGGTGATGCCCTTCGATGAGCTCCTCGACGAGTTCGAGAAAGCTAGTGATCTTGGAGCTTTTGAACCCGAGCGCCCCCGCCTACGCTTCTTCGTCGCTCTCCATGCGTTCGAGCTTCAAATAGAGCTGGTGCCGCGAAACACCGAGCAAGCGTGCGGCCAGCGCCTTGTTGCCGCGCGTCACGGCGAGCGCGTGCTCGATGTGGCGGCGTTCGACGAGCTTCAGCGGCAACAGCTCGGTTTCGCCGAGCGGGGCTTCGCTGAACGCGGCGTAGCTGCCACTCGACGCCTTGGCCCGCGCTGGCTGTCCCGACAAGGAGCGCGGCAAGTGATGAGGTTCCACCAGGCCTAGCTTGGCGCGAGCGGAGCTGTGTTCCACGACGTTGCGGAGCTCGCGCACGTTGCCCGGCCACGAGTGGCCTTCGAGCATCGCCAGACTCGCCGCGCTAAACGCGCTCGGCACGCGATGCCCGGCGCGCGCGAGTTCGCGCAAGAAGTGCTCGACCAGGAGCGGGATGTCGGTGAGCCGTTCGCGCAAGGGCGGCACTGAAATGCGATGCACGCAGAGGCGGTAGAAGAGATCCAAGCGGAGGCCGCGCCGCTCGGGATCGAGCTCCGGATCCGCGTTGGTCGCCGCCACGATTCGCGCATGCACGGGCACCTCGCGCAGCCCGCCGAGAGGCCGCACGGCGCGCTGCTCCAGGGCCCGCAATAGCTTCGGTTGCAACGGCGCCGGCATCTCGGTGATTTCGTCGAGAAAGAGCGTGCCGCGGCCGGCCGCACGTAAGAGCCCGGGTGCACTCCCGCGGCTGCCCGTAAACGCGCCGCGCTCGTACCCGAAGAGCTCGCTCTCGATGAGCTCTGGCGGCAGCGCCGCGCAATTGACGGCCAAGAAGGGCTCGACCGAAAAGTTGCCGAGCTCGTGCAGCGCTTCCGCGACCAGCTCTTTGCCGGTGCCGCTCTCACCCACGATCAACACCGAGCCAGGCGCCCGAGCCACGTCGGATAACTCTGCGCGGAGTTCGCGCATCTGCGGGCTGTCCCCGATCAATCTGCGGGCCAGCGCGGGCTTGGCATTGACCAGCGGGCGCACGCGCTCCGAACTCTCCGTGAGCGCGGGCGTTGGCCTCTTTCCGAACAAACCGACGGCCGTGCAGGTCATGAAACGCCCGAGCACCTCGATCGCGGCCGAAAAGTCCGCGTGCTCCGTGTTCAAACGCAGCGCCTCCTCGAAGGCGACAATGACGTTCAACACCGAGCCGATGCTCAGCGGCAAGTCACGCAGGTCGGCAAATAGCTCTCCCGCATGGAGCTCCGCGAGTTCCAGCCGACCGCTCGCGAGAGAATCCAGGAGCGGCGCGCTCCCACGTTGAATCGGCAGCGGGTAGTCGGCGTGCTCTTTGACGAGCGTCGCCGAACGCGCGCACTGCTCCAGCCAGCTGTGCAGAAAGGCCGAATCTCGCAGGAGCGAAAGGCGTCGCCCCAGTCGTCGCAACGCGGGCTCGTGCGGCAGCAGCAGCGCGCGCAGGAGCGCACCACCGCCGTCGCCCTGCGGCTCCTCGACTCCCATTCGAGCAGGCGCCGCGCGCAGACGCGTGGAACTGCCTCGCTCGGCATCAGCGCCTCCCGAAACGCACACGTTGTCCGAACTCGGCGAGTCGACTCCCATCGGGCTCTCAGTATGAACGGTGGCGAGACGCCAGTTCTTTAGTAGCACGCAATCGGGAGACACCTCCGCAGTGTCATTCGTCATCTCGAAAAAGAGTGAGAGTTACGCCTCCTCGAACACTCAGTCGGCGACTCATGGTCTCACAGCGTGGCGAGGTCCGTCGCCACGCTTTCAGCCTCGGTTAGGCGCATCGGCGAAAACGGTCGGCATCGCGAAGGCACGCGTTACCTTCCGGAAACTTACAGGTCATCGTCATCGACACTGGCTGAGCCGAGGCCACCACTCAGTGCCGCCACCATACTGGCGCGCATGCGGTCGAAGGAGGCTCCAAGCTCCTGCACTTCGCGCGTCCCGCGCAGGTTGAGCTCCACATTCAGGTTTCCCGTGCTCATCGATCGTGCGGCCGCCGCCAACTCGATCAGCGGGCGCGCGATGGTGGAACGCGCCACCCAGACGCCGATGATCACGAGCAAAATTCCCGCCGCGAGCGCCGCCGTTTGCACGACGAACAGCACGCTGACTTTCTCCTCGGAGTCCTTCTGCATCATGTTCACGGCGGAATTCATCTGATCCATCAAGGCCAGGTTGCCGGCCATGATCGCGCGCCCCGCCGCGGCGTCCGTCCCATTCGAACGGATGATCTCGCCCATGTTCTTCTTGAATGGTTCCCAAGCCGCAGCAACGGCATCGAGTTGCTTTGCGATCTCCGGCGTCGCGGCGGGCGGCAATTGTCTCATGCGGGTCATTTCGAGATTCAAAGGAGCAGGACCGCCATCCTTGAGCGCCAGCAACGTGGCTTCGAAGACGCGCAGCGAACCTTGCAG
>JAEUAF010000057.1 GCA_019695485.1 Sorangium sp. | reverse complement strand
GGCATGAGCCCAGCCGAGATCCTCGCGTTCCTGCAGCGTCATCCGTTGGCGGTCGAGGCCTCGTCGGGGCCAGCGGGCGCGCCGCAAGCGGCGGTCGTGGGCGTGGTCGTGAGCGATACCTTCGAGGTGTTCTTCGACACGCTCTCGAATTCCAGGAAGTGCTCGAATCTGCGACGAGACCCGCGTATCGCGCTGGTGTTCGGCTGGGACGCCGACACTGGGTGCACGCTGCAACTCGAAGGGACCGCGGACGAACCAGGCGAGGCAGAGCTCCAGCGCTTGAAGCCGCTCTACTTCACCCGGTTCCCCGACGGGGTGGAGCGGCAGGCCTGGCCGCTCATCACCTATTTTCGCGTGCGCCCAAGCTGGCTCAGGTTTAGCGACTTCAGCGGCGCCGAACCCCGCATCGTAGAGTTCTCGGCGCGGGCACTAGCGCAAGTGAGATGACGAAACTCTAGCGCCAGGTGGTACACAACCACGCCTTCCGGGCACGGGCACGGGCACGGGCACGCTTACGGGAGACCTGAGTTCAGGGACAGTCCTCTAGTCGGGTAGCAGGACGCCGCTGCCGCCCATCTCCGTTGGGAAATCCTTCTGCTTCGGCAAGCCGTCGTGGAATGGCAGCACGGTTTCGCCGTAATTGACGTGGAGCATCGGGGAAAACGCGAGATTGGGAATCACCCCGGCGTAAACGTCGATCAGATTGAAGCCAGGGTGTTCGGTGAAGAGGTGCCCACCGCACGTTTTGCACCACGTACGCACGCTATTTTCGGTCTTCTTGAAGGAAGTCACGTGCTCCGCCCCGCGGGTGATGCTCACCTGGGTGGGCGGCCAGAGTGTGAATGCGGTAACGGGCGCTGCTGCCCACGCGCGGCACGAGCTGCAATGGCAATAGCCCATCGCGGCGGGTGCCCCGACCGCGCGGACCTCGACGGCACCACAAAAACAACGCCCTTTGTATTCTGTCTCGGTCGGCATCGATTCCTGTCCTTTCCGCGGGCCTTTGAAGCTGCACCCGAAGCCCCGCCTGACCGCTCGGTCAGCGTGCTCGGACATGCGAAGCTCCCGCGACGACGGGGAGTGTTGCGCAGGGGGGCTCTACCGAGAATGGCTGGGCGTCCGCCGTCCCTTACCGAAAGCCCGAGGCGCGGCCCGGCTACTCCGCTGCGGCGATGGCGACCGACTGCTCTGCGCTGGCCAACGCGCGCGTGACGTCGGGCAAAGCGTCGCTGGTGACCGAGATGGAGTCGATGCCCGCGTCGGCCAGAAATTTGGCAAATTCCGGGTGGTCGCTCGGCGCCTGGCCACACAGGCCGACCTTGCGACCGTGGCGGTGGGCAGCTTCAATCACGTGCACGATCGAGCGGGTGACGGCGGCGTTCTGCTCGCTGAAGAGCGGCGCTAGGGTTTCAGAGTCGCGGTCGACGCCGAGCGTCAGCTGCGTCAGGTCGTTCGAGCCGATCGAGAAGCCGTCAAAGCGCTCGGCGAACTCATCCGCGAGCACGACATTGCTAGGAATTTCACACATCACGTAAACTTCGAGCCCGTTTTCCCCGCGCACGAGGCCGTTCTTCCGCATCTCGAGCAGGACGCGGTCGGCCTCCTCGAGCGTGCGACAAAACGGGATCATCACCTTCACGTTGCGCAGTCCCATCTGTTCGCGGACGCGCGTGATCGCCCGGCACTCGAGTGCGAAGCCTTCGCGATAGCGATCGTGATAGTAGCGGCTCGCTCCGCGGAAGCCGATCATTGGATTGTCCTCCGTTGGCTCGAACGCTTTGCCGCCTAGCAGGTGAGCGTATTCGTTCGTTTTGAAATCCGAGAAGCGCACGATCACGTCGCGCGGGTAGAATGCCGCCGCGATCTGCGCGATGCCCGACGCCATGCGCTCTACGAAATAGTCAGCGGGGCGCTGGTAGTCGCGGGTGCGCGCCTGAATTTCTGCGAGCGCGCTCGCGTCCTCCACGTGTTCAGGGTGCACGAGGGCCATCGGGTGAATGCCGATCCAGCTCGAGACCACGAATTCGATCCGCAAGAGACCCACGCCGGCGCTCGGCAATTGCCCCACGCGGAACGCGGTTTCGGGATTTGCGACATTCAACATGACGGGTACGCGTGGACTGGGCAGCGATGCCGGGTCGATTTCCTCGTGGTCGAAACTAAGCGCGCCGGAATACACTTTGCCGTCGTCGCCTTCCGCGCAAGACACGGTGACCAGGTCGCCATCGTGCAGCACTTGCGTGGCAGATCCAGTGCCGACCACGCACGCGAGCCCGAGCTCGCGCGAAACGATGGCGGCATGGCAAGTGCGGCCGCCTTGCTCGGTCACCACTGCGCAGGCCCGCTTCAGCACGGGTTCCCAATCCGGGTCGGTCATTGGAGCAACTAGCACTTCCCCGGCTTGGAACTTGGAGAGCTCGCTGCTCGAGCGCACCACGCGCACCCGGCCGACCCCAATCTTCGACCCGACGCTCTTGCCGTGCACCAAGAGGACGCCGCGGCCGCGCAGCTTGAAGAAGTCGAGCTTTGGGGAGGCGCTCTGCGAGTGCACGGTTTCGGGGCGTGCTTGCACGATGTAAAGCTTGGAGGTGCGCCCATCTTTCGCCCACTCGATATCCATGGGCGTCGCGTGGCCGGACTGTTGCGAGTAGTGGCGCTCGATGCTGACCGCCCATCGCCCGAGTGTGAGCACCTCCTCGGGGCTGAGCGTGAGCGTCCTGCGCAGCGGCTCAGGGGTGGAAACCTCGACGGTCTTGCCCGCTTCGGCGTAAATGAGCATGACGGCCTTGTCGCCCGCGTCCTTCCGCACGATGGGCGCGAAGCCTTGCGCGAGCGTGGGCTTGTGGAGCCAGTACTCGTCGGGGTTCACCCGACCCTTCACCACGCTCTCACCGAGGCCCCAGGCGCCGGTGACGATCACCACGTCACGAAAGCCGCTCTCGGTATCGAGCGTGAAGATGACGCCCGCCGAGGCTAGATCGCTGCGCACCATCTTTTGGATGCCGACTGAGAGCGCTACCAAGCGGTGGTCGAAGCCGCGCTCGGCGCGATAGGCGATGGCGCGATCGGTGAACAGTGAGGCCATGCAGGCGCGCACGGCTTCGTCTAGGGCTAGAGCTCCGCGCACGTTCAGATACGTCTCCTGCTGACCGGCAAAGGACGCCGTCGGCAGATCTTCTGCGGTGGCGCTGGAGCGCACCGCAACGTCGGTCTCAGTCTCGCCCGAGTCCTCGGAGAGCAGGCGGTAGGCGCGCACCAGTTCCTGCTCAACCGCGGGCGGTAGCGGCGCGCTCGCAACCTTTTCGCGGATAACCGCGCCCACGCGCGCGAGTTCCGCCACGTCGCGCGGGTCGAGGCCGTCGAGCAGCCCGTAGACCGTTCCTTCCAGCTGCGAGTGGCGGAGGTGCAGGCGAAACGCATCTGCTGTCAGCGCAAACCCGTCCGGCACCGCAATGCCCTGCGGCGTGAGCTCGCGCAGCAATTCTCCGAGCGAGGCATTCTTACCCCCGACTTCCGCGATGCGAGACAGCGAAAGCTCACGAAATGGGATCACATACTTCATGACGGGCTCCTTCCAACGAACGGTCTGAGTGGGCATTGAGCTCGACGTGCCTCGCTCGGCGCTGCGCGCTTCGGCGCTGATTCGTGCAACGCAAGTGAGATGAGCTCATCTTCTCGCAGCCGCACTAGGTTGCCTTGACGCTTACCTTCTTGGGCCCGGCTCCTGGCTTCTTGGGGAGCATGACGGTGAGCACGCCTTCTTTGAGTTCGGCGTGGATCTTGTCGCCGTCGACTTCTTCGGGCAGGGCGAAGGCTCGCGAGAAGGAGCCGTAGCTGCGTTCGAAGCTGTAGTAGGTGTCGTTCTTCTCGGTCTTCTCGGAGTCGCGCTTGCCCGAGATGGTGAGCCGATTCTGTGCGAGTTGGACATCGAGATCGCTCTGCTTGACGCCGGGCACGTCGGCGCTGAACACGAACGCTTCCGGTGTTTCTTTGACGTCGATCGACGGATTGAAATTGGCGAGCTCGGCGGACCAGCGCGGTGCGATTTCCGCGAACGGTTCAAATCGCGCAAGCTCACGGAAAATGCGGAATGGATCCCACTCGCGCGCGGCGGCGGTCAGTGCGCGTGGCGAAGTGGGCGACTTGTTGACAGAGATGTTTGCCATGAGGCCCCTTCCTTTCTGGGCTTGGTACCCAAGCCTCGATTACAGCAACCTCCGTACCAACCGCTCGGCGAACGTTGGGGTTGGCGTTGGCGGCCGGTTCGCTGGCTGAAGGCGATGTGCCCAATACGTTATCGAGCGCTGACGAGCTCTTCACTTGGCGCGGCGCGCTGGCGAGCGATCGGACTCGTCGCCAGCGTTGGTTGCGTAGCCGCGCCGCCGACGCGCAGCGATTGCGCCGAAGCCAATGTCCCGCAACACGAGGCGTGGAACTTGGCGCGCCAAATCGCGAGCCTCCGACTCGCGCAAACTTATCGCCAGCGTGACGAAAGGAATGGCCCCGGGTCACCCTTGATCGAGAGCGCATATGATCGATCAAAAGAGCCTCGCGAAAGCGATGGGGTTGT
>JAEUAF010000918.1 GCA_019695485.1 Sorangium sp. | reverse complement strand
GATGCGCACCTACTCGTGATCGACAAACCGCCCCTCGTGACGGTTCATCCGACGGCGCGCTACCACCGCCATACCGTGAAGGTGCGGCTCGACGCCGAGCGCCCCGGCCAATTTCACGCGCTCATTCACCGCCTGGACCGTGACACCAGCGGGCTCTTGATGCTGGCGCGCAATTTGGAGGCGGAACGCGCGTTCAAACACATGCTGGAGGAGCGTTCGCTCGGAGGCACAGAGACCGACGAGGAGAGCACGCGCTTCGAAAAGGAGTATTTGGGGATCGCGCGCGGCACGCCCGGCGACGGCCTCGTCGATCTGCCGCTCGAGCTCGACCTCGAGCACCCACTGCGCGTCAAAATGCGAGTGGCCGCTGCCGGCGGCGGGCTCTCCGCGCGCACGGGCGTGCGCGTCCTCGAGACCCGCGGAGCGTATTCGCTAGTGGCATTCGAGCTGCACACGGGGCGACAACACCAGATTCGGATCCACATGGCCGCCCTCGGCCATCCCCTGGTCGGCGATAAGCTCTACGGCCCTGACGAGCGCCTGCTCGCGCGAGCGGCCGACGGGGAACTCAGCGCCGAGGACATCGCGCTGCTCGAGATCCCGCGACACGCCCTGCACGCACACCGCTATCGGCTGCGGCACGCCGTAACCGGGGAATTGCTCGAGTTGGTGTCGCCCTTGGCCCCCGACCTAGCGGAGTTCTGGCAGGGTCGCACAGCCTGACGCGGCCAGGCCCGCCCTCGCGCGACGCATCGCGCAGACCAACTAGGGCCCACCGAGTTCGATCAGACCGTTCACGTGCTGCTCGGGGTGCACGAAGTTCCGATCCGCATCGACATCGAAATGGCAGGTCGAGCATTGGTCGGCATTTTGTGGGTGCGGAGCCGGTGGTGGCAAGGCGTGGCAGGTGCCGCAAGCTCGCTGCGAACCGTCCACCTTGGTCCACTCCGGCTCGGTGAGGGAGCCGCCCGAGGCGCGATTCGAAACGAAGCTCGCGCCGTGACAGTACGTCGCCTGGCAGCTGCCCGCGCTGTATGTGGGCTTGGCGCTCCAAGCGCTGGCGACGCCGGAGAACGTGACTTCGGCGGGCAGCAGGCTATCGATGTGCCCCGCGGCATCGAGCGTGGCGGGCACGACATGGCACTCTTCGCACAGCACGGCGCGGGCGCGCCCGCCCGGATTGAGGTGCGCCTGATGAGCACCGACCCCGGGCGCCGTCGTCGCGATGTTCCCCGCCGTATCGCGCGGCGGCGCAGGCGTCGCGGAGCCGTGGCAACTCGTGCAACGGAAACTCGCGAGGTCCACGACGTCGACCGTGCCGTCGACGTGCCGCGACCGATCGAGGATCGTCCGATCGTCGTCGGCCACTACGGCCGAGTGGCACTGGGAACAACGAGCCATTTGCGGATGAGGCGCTGGCGGCGGCAAGCCGTGACAGCTGTCGCAAGCAAGCCGACCACTGGTCGATGTCCAAACCGGCGAGCTGTTGGAAGGATTGGTCGGGCCGTGACACCATGTACTCGAACAGCGCAGATTGCCGTAGTTGAAGGCGGGCCTGCGCGAATCGCTAGCGGCCACGCCCCCCAACACCACCTCGGCAGGCAGGCCGTCCACGTGCGCCGCTGCAGCCGGCCCCGAGGGCACCTCGTGACATTCTCCGCACTCGAGCGGGCGCCCATTGTCGCCGCCAGCGAGGTGGATCGCGTGAGCGCCTACGCCCTCCGCGCTGACTTCCGTGTTGCCGCGCGTATCGACCGGGGGCGCGGGGCTCGTTTTCCCGCCGTGGCAGGTCGAACACTCACCAAGTTGAACCTCGACCCGCCCGTTGATGTGCAGCGTCGGATTCACGAACGTGCCGTCCTCGCGCACGTTCGCGTGGCACGCCCAACAATTCGCGCTGGCAGGGTGCGGCGCGGGGGGTGGCAACCCATGACAGCTACCGCAGGCCGAGGTCGAGCTGCGCGGTGCGGTCCAGGTCGCGTCACTGTCGCGATGGCAGTATGTGTCGGAACAATGCTTGCTCGCGGCATCGTAGCTCGGTGCGGCGTTTTGCTGCGCGAGCTTGCCAAAGGTGATCTCCGCAGGCAGCGGTGTGTCGGCATGCCCGCGGTCACGCGCGTCCTTCGGAACCAGGTGGCACTCGGTGCAGGGCACGGCGCCGTGAGTGTCACTCGCGTACAAGTGGGTGGCGTGCGCGCCGACGCCCGCGAACTTACTGCTCGTATGGCCGCCAAGATCACGCGGCGGAGCCGCTTGCACCAGGCCCGTACCCGGATTTGCGGTACTGCCATGGCAGCTCGTGCAGGAGGCCACATCAACGTCGACCCTGCCGTTCACGTGCAGGCTCGGATCGATGAAGGTCCGATCGGGGCGCACGTTCGAATGACACGCCCAGCACTGCTCCCCCACGGGGTGTGGCGCGGGCGGAGGCAGGCCGTGACAGCTGCCGCAGGCATCCGCGGACGAGCGCGGGCGATTCCAAACCGCGTCGCTCTCACGATGACAATAGGTCTCGCCGCAGCTGCGAGTGCCCGCATCGTAGCTCGGCGTGCGCTCGCCAGTCGTCGCCAACGGCCCAAACACGAGCTCGGCCGGGCGCTTGGTGTCCATGTGGCCCGGCGCCTCCACGTCTTTCGGGACGATGTGGCACTCTGTGCAGGCAATCGCCGCGTGGCTTGGGCTCGCGGCGAGATGCAGCGCGTGGGCGCCCACGCCCGGGTACAGCGTGCTCTCGTTGCCAAACAGATCGCGCGGCGGCGCGGCCTTCGATTCCTCGGGGCCAGGGTTATTCGGACTCCCGTGGCAGCTCGTGCAGCGGCCCGGACTCGGTGGCGCATCGTCGTGCGTGCGCCGTTCTAGACAGGCGCTCGCCAAGCTCATGAAGGCAACGCTGGCCAGAATGCGAGCGGCTCGAAACCACGTCGAGGCGATCATCGCGACCCCTCGTGGCAGTAGCGACACATGGTTGCGTTCTCGGAACGCGCGCTCCGCCAACCGCTCGGATGAGGATTTCCACCGTAAGCACCGACTCGATGGCACGGGATGCAGTTGGTCGCGGGTCCCTGGTCGTGGCACGCCGCACACGCCGCGATGTCACGTCGCGCAGCCCGACCGTGAAAGTTTGGATCTCCGGGAAACGAGCCGACCCAAGCCGCGGGATGAGGATTGGCGGCGTCGAGACGATTGGCGCTCACGCCGCGCTCGAGATGGCAGCCCTCACAACTGTCGGTGGTGTGGCAGCGCAAACACTTGGCGGAGTCGGTCTTGGCTTCGAGCGCGTGTCGAACCTCGAAGTTTCCGGTGTGCACGAAGTTACGCTGAATCGCCTCCGGATTACGACGCTCGACCTCCAGCCCTTCGGTCACGTTGTGGCAGTCGTTGCACTGCGACTCACTGTGGCACTGACGGCAGGTCTCGATCTGTGAACGCGCGAGACCGCCGTGCCGACGTGAGAAGTCCCCATCGTGGCGCAAGAATGTCTCGGGCATCACGTGCTCGATGTCTTTCCGAGCGTGGCAGGGCGTGCATTCGGAGCGCTGCCACTCCGCTTGGTGCTCGTGGCACGAGAAACACTTCTGCATCGGCGGGAAGGGTGGCGCCTTTTCCTCTCCGAGCGCGACGCCCGCGTGACACGGCACGCATTGCCCGCGAACCTCGGGCATCGCCAAATGCTGGGGGTGAGAGAAGCGGACCGAACGCGAAAACGTACTCTCCCGATTCTGGGTGGGCGCGCTGAGCTTCGCGGCGTCGTTCTGGTGACACGAGCCGCACACTTCCATGCGGGGCAGTGACAGCGCGGGGCCGTCGGCGGAGCTTCGATGGCAGCTCGCGCAACTCAAACACGGAGGGCCAGAGTTGCCGCCGCAGTGTTGATCCGCAAGG
Source organism: Sorangium sp. (assembly GCA_019695485.1). Lineage (GTDB taxonomy): Bacteria > Myxococcota_A > Polyangia > Polyangiales > Polyangiaceae > PMG-095. The sequence continues at coordinate 9,933 of JAEUAF010000918.1, read as the reverse complement.
TGGACCTGATGCGGAAACTTGACCGGCGCTTTCTCCGTACACGAAAGCGCCGCCGCGAGTAGCAGCACGCTCGCCGCGAACCAAACCAGGAGTCGGTTCATCGGGTGCTCCGCCTTCCGCGTTCATACGAAATGCGCAGCATGGTCTGGGTGTCGAGCCCCGCATTAGGGGTGCGCGCGACGGACGCGCCCCACAAGCAACGAAGCTCGGAAAGCACCTGCCATTCCAGGGTTCCGGCGTACACCGACGAGCTTTCATAGCCGTGGATGGGATGGTCGTAGAAATACAGGTAGGTCTCCGCCGTGGCGACCAACGGATCGAGCAAGCGTTGTCGCAATGCGGCGCGCAGCGCTTGATATCCGGTCTCCGAATTGCGCACGCGACTCAGCGTCAACATCACTAGCGTGCGATCGGTGCCCACCGGCTTGAAGCGGGCGCGTGCTTCGAGCCGCCCGCCGGGATCTTCGTGTGAGTAAGCGTCGAAGTAAGCGCCGGCGCCGAACTCGACCGATCGCAGCGGACGATAGCGGGCGCTGGCTCCGGCCTCGTCGAAGTTGTCCGTGCTGAACACGCTGAGCACGGATTGACGTGACAAGAAGAGCGATGGCTCGGTGTGCAGATATTCCGCACCCACGTCGAAGCGCTGGGACGGCGCATAGTCGAGAAAGGCGCGAGCATCGGCCACGCTCGCGCTGTCCAGATCAACCACCGTCGCTGCCAACAGCGAGAGCTTCGACGAAAGCTCGAAGTGCGTGTCGAGGCCGACATTGCGGCGAGCGAGCTCTCCCCCCTCGCGCTGTTCATGAACAGTCGCAGCCACCCCCCACGAGGCGGGCTTCTCGTACGAGAGCTGAGCGCCGAGCAGCCAATTGCCCTTCGGATCTGCGGGTTCGAGGAGTTCGGGGTTGCGCAGCAGAGCTTCTGGCGCAGCACCAAGCAGCCGGTATCCAGGGCGCTGGAATGCGAGCTGCCGCACACTGAACCCTGCGTAGGCCTGTACGGCGAAGCCGTTGTCCCAAGTGTTCCCAGCCGACACTCCGTCCAGGCGAGCGAAGCGAGCCGCTCCGCCTACGCGCGTCTGGCGGCCCACCTCGACGAACAACCCCCGTTTCCGGTAGCGCACGTTCGCAACCCGAAGGTCGCCGTCGACGGGCTGAAACTCCTGGCTATTTCCGAGCTCCGCCCGCCCCCAGGCGCTGAGCTCCACATCCACACTATCCGGCGCACCGGGCAGGTCGAGCCCACGCGCGGCGAACGAGGCGTACTCATGGAGCGGCGCGTGCGTCTCAGTCGTGACCAGCGCACCGCCGGGACCGGGCAGCAAAGCGCGGCGATAGAGCTCCAAGTAGGTGTCGCTTCGCACGTCGAGTGCATACCGATCAGGCAACGTTGCCTTCGAGCTCGACTCAGCCCAGGCTCGCGCCGGCAGCTGCGTGAGCGTGAGCAACACCATGCAGGTCCACGTCCGCACGCGACGAATCATGCAACACTGCGCGTGCGGAAACACCAGCCGTTCGCGTCTTCTTGCTGCGATGGCCTCTCGCAAATGACCCCCGTCGCGTAGCGACATAAAAGACTTAACTATTCGGCTCGAATACCGTAACTCGCGCGTATCTCCAGCGTGTTTCGCGCCAAGTCCGGCACGAAGCGTGCTTCGGGAGTGGTCGCCTGATGAAAATCGCCTCAGACCGCGCAATTCTAGTGTTCGAGCCCACGCTCGCTGCGCAGCAATTGCGCGAATCAGCAGAGGACTGCCCATGACTTCCGTCCCAAACATTCGTCCGTCCGCTCGTCCGAACGCGTGCACTACGCCGCACGCCTCGCTTTCCGTTGAAGCAAGGGCAGGCCGCGCCGACGGGTCTCTGGACTCGCCTTGGGCCGAGCGGTCGGCAAATGCGCGACGGCGAAAATGGGCGGCTGGGGCTATCCTCGTCGCGGCAGTTTCATTGTTCGGCTGCGGCTCCGACGGCAAGGACGGCGCGACAGGTGCGCAAGGCCTGCCTGGCACGACCGGCCAGCAAGGCGCAAAAGGCGACCCCGGCGCGCAGGGAGCAGAAGGCCCCGCGGGTCCCGCGGGCGGTGCCGGGCCGCAAGGCGAGCCAGGACTCCAAGGTGAACAAGGAGTCCCCGGCGAACAAGGGCCCCCTGGCCCAGGAGCAGGTGGCGTTACAGGAACTGGGGGTACCGACAACGGAGGCGCGGCAGGCGCTCCCGTCGTGATTGAAGCCGGAGCGCCGGGCACTCCCACAGCAGTGTTCACAGGCCCCGGGCTCGACTTGGCGATCGAAAGCGCCTCGATCGAAGCGGGTATCGCTCGCGTCCGATTCCACATCACCGACGCCGCCAGTGTCCCGCTCGATCGAGCAGGCATCTACACGCAGGGCGCGGTCAGCATCAGCTTCGTCATCGCGGGCCTCAACATCGATACCCAGGGCGACCCGGGCGACTACAGCGCATATACCACGCGCACTCAGACCAGCCCCATCACGCAGGTGGCGGCAATTCAGCCTGCAGCCGACGCGGGCGGGACCTTCCGCGAAATCGGCGTCAACAAGGGCGAGTATGAGTACACCTTCAAGGCGGCGGTAACGCCGAGCGACAGCGAACAGACTCAGACCATCGGGGCCTGGGCGACGCGGGTGTTCAACAACGTCACGTACGTCGACAACGCGGAATATAGCTTCGTGCCGAGCGGCGCCGCCCCCAAGGTGCGCGAGCTCATCACCAACGCAAATTGCAACGCTTGCCACGGCTCACTTCGAGCCCACGGAGGAGCACGCCGCGACGTGCAGCTCTGCACGCTCTGCCACAGCGATGGCGCGATCGACCCGGACACCGGCAACAGCATCGATTTCGAGCAGATGATTCACAAGATCCACAGCGGTAAGGATCTGCCGAGCGTCATCGCAGGGACTCCGTACCAGATCATCGGCTTCCAGCAGAGCGTCAACGACTTCTCGACCGTTGGCTTCCCACAGCCGCGCCAGAACTGCAGCGCGTGTCACTCCGGCGCTCAGGCGACCGCTTGGAAAGCCAATCCGAACCGCGAATCTTGCGGCTCCTGCCACGACACCACGTCCTTCGAAGCCACAGTGCCCACTGGCCAGATCGCCCATCAAGGCGGCCCGATGACGGACGACTCGCTCTGTTCGACGTGCCACCGCGCGACCGAAGATGCGACCTGGGGCATTGGTCCCCAACATCACCCCGTCGACCCCAACGCGGCGACGGTGGAGTTTGCAATCACGGGCGTCACGAACACGGCGCCCGGCCAGACACCGGTCGTGAGCTTCACGGTCAAAGTCAACGGCGCCACGCGCGACATCATCGCGCAACCGCTGACTCGGCTGTCGGTGGTGACCGCCGGACCGACCACGGATTACGCGAGCGTGGCCTCCTACCAGATTCAGGGCACGGCGCCGGCAGCCGGTGGCGTGCTCGCCTCGAATGGAAGTGGTGGATTTACCTATACGCTGCCGCCAGCGGGTGCAATCGCCTCGACAGCCACGGGAACTGCCGCGTTCGGTCTCGAAGGCTACATACAAGCGGCGACCACAGGTTCGCCGCGCTACGCCGGGCACAATGCCATCGCCTACGCGGCTGTCACCGACACCAGCGCGCTGCCGCGCCGCCAAGTCGTCGAACTCGCACGCTGCAATACGTGCCACGCTGACCTGGCGGCTCACGGTGGAAGTCGCAACGACACGCAGTACTGCGTGCTCTGCCACAACCCGAACCTCGACAACTCCGCTCGCGTCCCGCGCTTGGAAGGCAGCACCGTCGTCGCCAATCCCCTCACCTTCAAGGACATGATCCACGGGATCCACATGGGTGAGCTCCACGACCAACCCTACGTCGCGGGCGGGTCCAACCCGACGACGGCCAACCCCGGCGGCGCTCCCCTGAGCTTCAACGAGGTTCGCTTCCCACGCAGCCCGAGCGATTGCAGCGCATGCCACGCGGCCAAGACCAACGAACTGCCAATCGTGGCCACCGCGCTGCCCTCGCACTGGGAAACGCTCACCTGCACGGACGACCCCGCCGCAGACACCGACGCTTACTGCACGAATCGCACGAGCGTCTCGACGTACACCGGACCCGCCACCGCCGCTTGCACCTCCTGTCATGACTCGCCAGCCACGGCGGCGCATGCGGCCCTCAACACCACCAGCACGGGCGCGGAAGCCTGTGCCACCTGCCACGGACCCGGAAAATCGTTCGACGCGGCGGTCGCGCACGCGCCGACTCCTTGAGAATTGCCGAATAGCGCGCGACAGCGCGCCAAAAGGCGCCGCCTGAGGGCGCCACCAACGCGGTGCAAGGGACTTTCCTTGCGCCGCGTTTGGTTTTGTCGTTGACGGCGCCCGGCCCCTTCGATACCGGGCCCTATACATGTCGATCCGCCGCGCTCTGTTGTCCGTCTCCGACAAGAATGGAATCGTAGAGTTCGCCCGCGCCCTCGCCGCGCGTGGCGTCGAGCTACTCTCGACGGGGGGCACGTACAGCACGTTAGTCGCCGCGGGAATCAAGGTGGACAGCGTGGAGAGCTACACCGGCTCCCCGGAGGTGATGAGCGGACGGGTCAAAACCCTGCACCCGCGCGTGCACGGCGGCATCCTTGCTCGGGCGAGCGTCGACGACGCTGACCTCGAGCGCATCGGTGCACGCCCTATCGATCTCGTGGTCGTGAACCTCTACCCCTTCGAGCGCACGCTGACGAAGTCGGGAGCCACGTACGAGGAGCTGATTGAAAACATCGACATCGGCGGCCCCAGCATGCTGCGCTCCGCAGCCAAGAACCACGAGCGCGTCAGCGTGGTCTGCGATCCGACCGACTACGCCGCCGTGCTCGAGGAGCTTGCTCGTGAGGGTGACGTCACGCGCTCCACTCGCTTGCGGCTCGCCGCGAAGGCCTTCGCACACACCGCGGCGTACGACGCCGCCATCAGCGGCTGGCTCAGCGCGCGGGGCGAGGAAGACGGCTACCCGCGCTACTACAGCGTGGTGTTGGAGAAGGCGTATGGTCTCCGCTACGGTGAGAATCCGCACCAGTCGGGTGCGTTCTATCGCGACCGCAACTCCGCGCCTGGATCGCTCGGTCTCGCCGAAAGCCTAGGCAGCGGCGCCAAGGAGCTCAGCTTCAACAATCTGGTCGACGTCGACGCTGCGCTCGACGCGGTGCGCGAGTTCGAGAATCCGGCCGCGGTGGTGGTAAAGCACACCAATCCCTGCGGCGCCGCCACGGCCCCGACGCTCGCTGACGCTTACCGTAACGCCCGCGAAGCCGATCCCATGAGCGCCTTTGGCGGCATCGTGGCGCTAAACCGCGAGGTTGACGACGCCACGGCCCAGATCCTCGCCGAGACCTTCCTCGAGTGCATCATCGCGCCGGGCTTCTCGGCAGGAGCCCTCGAGCGTCTGCGCGCCAAGGCCGCGCTACGCCTGCTCGCGACAGGCGACTGGCTCTTCGCGGATCACCAGGAGCGCCACTTCAAGCGCATCGGCGGCGGATTCGTGGTTCAGGATCGGGACCGCACCTGCGCCGGCGAGGTCGAGCACGGCCGCATCGTGACGCGCCGCCTGCCGACCCAGGTCGAGCTGTCGTCGCTCGATTTTGCCTGGCGCGTCTGCAAGCACGTCAAGAGCAACGCCATCGTCCTCGCCGGCCCCGGGCAGAGTCCAGGCGTTTACGAGACCGTCGGCGTCGGCGGCGGGCAGACCGCGCGCGTCACCGCCGTGCAAATCGCCTGCGAAAAGGCGGCTGAGCGCGCCAAGGGCGCGGCCCTCGCCTCCGATGCGTTCTTCCCCTTCCCCGACGGCGTCGTTGCCGCCGCGCGAGCCGGGATCACCGCCATTGTTCAGCCCGGCGGAAGCAAGAAGGACGACGACGTGATCCGGGCGGCCGACGACGCTGGCGTGACGATGATTTTCACGGGCGTCCGCCACTTCCGGCACTGAGGCCAGGCGGACCCGTGGTCCGCTGACACAAACTTGGCCCGCTTCCGGCCCCTGTCTTAAGCACTTCGATAACGACAGGACGACGGAATGGCGGCAGACAATCCCACTTGCAGTGTATGTAGCGTCAAGTTCGAGCTCCATTTTCGCTATCAGCTCGAGCAACGCGCTGAAGGCGACGGCGGCAGCCGGGACATCTTTTATTGTTCCCAGCGCTGCCTCGAGGCGAGCCACCACGAACGCACCGACGGGCTCGTAGCGTGTGACGCTTGCGCCACCCGCTTCAGAGTCGAGCTGGCGGCCCAGGTGCTCTTCACCGGCGGTCGACGCCACTATGCGTGCGGGCAGACTTGTCGGACGCGCATCTTGGAGGGTGTACGCCAGGTTCGCGTCGGCCAATTGATGGATCCAGGATACCCCCTGGCGGAAGAGTCGAACCTCGCCGCCGAGGCACAAACGCCGGAGGCTCCGCCGCTCGCAAGCCCAGCGCCGCCGCCGGTGGCCCCGATCGCGGCGCGACAAGCAGCGGCGAACGCGGCTCCCGAGCGCCAGACGCCTCGCAGGCAGCGGGTGCTGGCGGTGTTCAACCACAAGGGCGGCACCGGCAAGACCACGACTGCCGTTCACGTAGCGGCCGGCCTGGCCGCGGCGGGACAGAAGGTGCTTTTGATCGACACCGACGGGCAGGGCAACATCGGCACCTCGCTCGGTCTCAAATTCGAGCGCTCGCTCTACCACGTGATCGTGATGGGCCTCGACTACAAGCAGGTCGTGATCGAGGCGCGCAAGAACCTCGACGTAGTGCCCGCCAACGAAACCATCGCCGCCGCCGAGCTCTACCTCGCCGGGCAACGCTCGCGCGATCGCCTGCTGGCTAGCCGATTCGCCGGCATTCGACAGGCCTACGACTATGTGGTCGTGGACTGCTCGCCGAGCCTCTCTCTCATGAACCAAAACGCGCTGGTGATGGCGGACGCCGTGCTCTGCCCGGTCGCCTGCGACTACCTCTCACTCGTCGGCGTGCAACAGGTGGTACGCACCATCAAGCAAATCAACCGGCTGCTCTCGCACCCACTGACGTTTTGGGGCGTGCTCCCGACCTTCTTCGACACGCGCGCGCGCATTTGCCATGAGGCGCTAGATACGCTGCGCGGCCACTTCCGCGACGTCTGCCTCGAACCGATTCGCATGGCGAGTCGCGTCAAAGAAGCTCCGTCGCAGGGCAAGACCCTGTTCGAGTACGCGCCGGGTTCGAGCGCCACGCTCGACTACCAGCGCGTCGTCGATCGACTGCTCGGGAAACAAGAAGAAGCCAAGGAATCGCTGAGTTTGGAAGGTGTGGCATGAGCGACCGACGAGATCTCCGAGAAGCCACCGCGCGCGTGCTCGACCGCGATGAGGTTGAGGGCGTTTTGAGCTCCACCTTCTACACGCCGCCGGCCGACCGCGCTGAGGCCAAGCCCGTGGTCCACGCTGAAGACAAGCCCCAGCACTACAAGGTCATCTGCATCTCGATGTACACGGACGACCTGAAGCGACTCGACGGCATGGTCGACGCATTGAAGTCCCGCGGTCTCACCAAGGCCAATCGCAGCGCGCTGATTCGCTACGCGCTCGGCGCCGTTGACCTCGATCGCGTCCCCAAAGGGCTGTGACCAGAGCGCGCGAGGCTGGGGAATGGGCGCGCGAGCTCGGCATCTCGCGCGCCGCCCTCGATTTGTACCTCGCATCGGAGGTGATTGACCTCCACCTCGACAGCTTCATCTGGAGCCGGTTATTCGGCTACGATCTCCGAGCGCGCCACGCGCGAGCGCCGCTCGGGGGCTGGTTTCTGGGGCACGCCGACTTCCCGCGCGTGCGCGAGGCCGAGCTCGCTGGCGCAACGTGGGTGGTCACCACGAACCCCCTGCGCGAGGCGAGTGATCGCTTTCGAACGTTGCTCTCGAACCTCGCGGCGCTCAAAGCCGAGTTCGCCGCCGAGCCCTCGGACTTCGCGTTCGTCCGCACCTACGCCGAGTATCGCGCTGCGCGCAAGAACCGCCTGCACGCGGCGTTCATCGGAATCCAGGGCGGAAACGCGCTCGACGGCGTAGAAGATTCAATCGAGCAGCTGCCCGCGCTCGACATCTTGCGCGTCACCCTGGTGCACCTCTCGAACTCCAGCATTGGGCCGACCAGCTCTCCGCTGCGCCTGGGCCCGGATGGCGGACTGACAGGGTTTGGGCGAGAGCTCATCAATCGCCTCGAGTGCGCCAAGATCTTGGTCGATCTTGCGCATATCAGTGCGCAGGCATTTTGGGACGCGGTGGACGCGCACAATCCGACGTTACCCCTGGTAGTGACCCACACAGGCGTCTCGTCCGTGCACCGTCACTGGCGGAACCTCGACGACGCGCAGCTGCGCGCAGTCGCCGAGAGCGGAGGCGTGGTCGGAGTCATGTTCCATTCGGCTTTCCTCGGTCGCTCCACGTTCCGCGGTCGCGCGGAGCAGGTGGTAGATCATCTCGCGCACGTGGTGCGGGTTGCCGGTGAAGACGCGGCGGCCATTGGCAGCGATTTCGACGGGAACATCATCCCCCCGCGCGACTTGCAGAGCGTGCTCGAGTTTCCGCGGCTCGTCGAAATCATGCTGGCTCGCGGCTTCAAGGAGGCCCTGATTCAGAAGATCCTCGGCGGCAATTTCTTGCGAGTTCTCGAAGAAGTCCGGCCGTAGGGGAACCCGGACGGCGCCCACGTCCGAACGTGCCCTCCAGAAACTCAACACTCGAACCAGCGCTGAAGGCCAGGCCGAATGACGCTGTCGACCGTTTCGAAATAGAGCGAGCGCGTGCCCGCGCCGCCGCAAAGCCCAAGCTTTTCACCACCGGCTGGAGCTTGCACGCCGGCGTCCGGCAAGAGCGCGAGTTCGTGATGCTCGAGGTGGGCGAACGCGACCGGCAAATAGCGCTCGATCGCCGCCCGCTCTTCGGCGCTGAATGTGGGGGCGATGCGCTCCAGCACTTTCCAGCCGAAGCGCGCGTGGCCGATCTCGTCGGCATAGATACGCGTGAGTAGATCGCGCAGCGGGCCGACCGGCATCTGCAGGCGCTCGGCGCCAATCAGACTGACCGCGACGGTCTCGCTCAGACAGCACACATGGATGACATTGCGCAGCGCGCCCGCTCTTGGCGGAGCGTCGCCGTGCGCGGGATACTCGGCTCGCACGGGGACTATACCCCGGGGTTCCTCGCCCAGTGCCAAAACGACGGCCGCGCACAGAGCGCCGTGGTGACGCTCTTCTTCCGCAAAGTGCCGGCACTGGCCGCCGAGGTGCGCATCGAACCCGGCGTCGTCGAGATCTGCAGCGAGCGCATCGAACACCTGCGCGGAGCCATACTCGTTGAGCATTCGCCCCCGCCAAGTGTGCACGGCCGGCGCCTGAAGTGGAGCCGGGTAGTCGCCCAAGGCCGGCACGAAGGCGCGCGCCGCCAGGGAAAGGTCGAGCACTCGATGTTCGGTCATGCCGCACGCCAATCGAGAGCGGGCGGGACCGGCGGGCCCCAGGGCAGACAGAGCTGATGCTGAAAGAGCTGCTGCTGGTCGACGCCGCTCCCCGAACAACAGGGTCCCGAGAGCGCGGAGGCTTCCGCATAGCGCGCATGGTCGATGTCGACCGCCGAGATAATCGCGCGGCAGCAATTGGCATAGGGCGCACTCGGCTGGAGCGCCGTGCCGGCGGGCGTCCCCCAGTCGGGAGCGCCTGCTCGGACGAACGCCACGCAACACTCATACTCGGCCTCGCTCGGCCCGGGCGGTGCCGTCGGCGTCATAAGAGCGACCTCCCCGACGCACGCCGATCCGGCGTCGGCGGCGCCCGGCGCGGCGGCGCCGGCGTCGAGCCCCGTGTTCATGCCCTGTGAACCGGCCAGACCCAAGCGTCCTGCCAACGCCCCTGGCTCGAGCGCGCTGCCACCCCCGCGGGAGGACTGCGCTTCGTCG
>JAEUAF010000864.1 GCA_019695485.1 Sorangium sp. | reverse complement strand
TGTCACGCGCGGCCCATGTGATAGCGGTCGAGCGGGATCGCGATTTGGTGCCGGTTCTCAAGCGCGACTTCGCGGACGAAATCGCCGCTGGCAGGTTGGAAGTGCTGGAGGCGGATGCCAAGGCGATTGCGCCTGCCGAGCTCTTGTCACGCTTTCCGGCGCCCCATGTGCTGTGCGGCAATTTGCCGTATCAGATCACCGGGCCGCTGCTCGAGCTCTGCGTCAACTCAGCGACGGCGCTCGCGCGCGCCGTGTTCTTGGTGCAGCTCGAAGTTGCGGCGCGCCTCGCCGCGCCCCACGACACGCCGGACTACGGTGCGCTCAGCGTGTTCACCCAAGCCGTATTCGAGGTGCGGCGCGCCTTCATCGTTCGTCGCGGCGCCTTCTACCCGCAGCCTGGGGTCGACTCCGCTGTGGTGGTGCTCACGCCGCGCGAAGGACCCACGCTCGAGACGACTCAGTTTCAGACTCTCGTTCACGCCGCGTTCGGGCAGCGCCGGAAGAAGCTGTCGAACGCCTGGCGCGGCCTGTTCGGCTTCGACACCGAGCAGCTGGCGAGCGTCGCGGCGCGAGCTGGGATCAACCTCGATCAGCGAGGAGAAACCTTGAGCGTTGAGCAGTTCACGCGCATGGCGCGTGAGGTGGAGGCGCTCGGGGTATGAGTCGCCTCCGCGGGCTCGGCACCGTCGTCGCGCTGCTCGCGTTTGTGCTGCCGGGCTGCCCGAACTCGCGCGAAGACGCCGAGATCGAGAAGGTCGAATTCGGGGTCCCGTTCGGTGGCGATGTCCAAGATCGCGGCAAGATCCCGCGCGATCTCGAGCCTCCAGAACTCGCGTTGCGCGTCCGATTTCGCGCGCCGGTGGCGCGTGAGCGCAGTCTGAGCTGGGAGCTCGAGCGGCCGTCCGCTGCACGCGCCAGCGACGGCGGGGTGCTCTACGAAGCTGAGCTTGGAGAGCTGCACGTGCCGGTTGGGGAGCGGCAGATAGACGCGAAGCTTGGCCTGCGTGCGCGTGATCGCGAGGGCGTGTATCGACTGCACGTGCGCTTGGAGGGTCGCGTCATCCTCGAACGCACGTTCGAGGTCTTCGATAGGTCGCGCTAGGCCGCCGACCGGCGCATTCGTAATGTCGCCGCCTCGGCTCAAGTGTCCGCGGGCTCGACTTCCGGGGGCAGGCGTTCGACGTCGACGCCGAGTTGTCGCAAATTGCGCTCGCCGAGCTGCGCTGCAAGCTGGGCGCGGCGCACGAGCGTGCGCGGCCCGATACCAAGCGCGCCGCTGGTTCGCTCGACTCCGGCATGCGCAGGCACGGCCACCCAGAGCAGGTGCGCGAGCCGGCTCTTGCGTCGCCGCCCGGCCTCGGTAAGGGGCAGCCGCGTGCCCGGCTCCGGCGTAGGAGACCACAGGTAAATCAAGGAGGGCACGGGCCGCTGGCTGCGCGTCTTTTGCAGGGCGCGCACCAGCAAATCGTCGACCTCCGGCCGCTCTGGACCCGTACGCGGCGGCGAGCCGAGGCCAAAGCCCTCGAGATACGCTCTTAGCGCCCGCTCGCGGGGCGACGAGGCAAAGACCGCGACGTCAGGGAAGGGCGCGCTCGCGACGCGAAGCTTCTCAGCGCGACGCGCGATACGATCGACCTCATAGGGGCCGACGTTCCCCACCAGCTCGGGATCGAGCGGTCGCATATGCTCGAGCACACGTAGCGCGACCTCCGCCTCTTCGAGCGCGCTCCGATCTGCATGCACCGGGCTCGCCGAGTGAGCCAGCGCCTCGAGCAATTTCAGCCCGTGCGCGGCGCCGCGATCGGGCGGAAACCAGGCGAGGACCCGGCTCGAAACCACGCCGAGTCCGACGTCATCGCCGCGCGACAAATGGCGCAGCACAATCGCGGCGGTCTCGTCGATCGCTCGATCGAGCGCGGATTCACCCATGCGACCAGCGCTCAGCTCAATGGCCGCGTCGAGTAACAAGAAGACCACGTCGCGCTCATCGCGCTCGTATTCACGCACGAGAAGCTGTCCGCGGCGCGCTGACGCTTTCCACGCGATCCGTCGAAACGCGTCGCCCGGTTGGTGCTGGCGGAGTTCGCGAAGCTCCGCGCTTTCTCCAGCGAACGGCCGCGTTCGACTTTGTTCCGCACTCTGGCGACTGCGGCCGCCGCGCGCTCCCCGCGCCCAACGCGCGTACGGTTGCGGCAGCACCTCGATCCCGAACGGATTGGCAAAGGTGAGGGGGACTTCGAAAAGTCCCGGTCCGCCCCGCAGCTCGAGCGACAGGCCATGCACCGCGTGATGCCCGACCCGCCGCGCCGTGACTTGCAGTCGTACCCGCAGCCGGCCGCCGGCGGGAACCTCGCCCTCGCTCGGCTCGACTTTGACCTCGAGCTCCGGCGAGGCGACGGCTCGCAGCATCGCGAAGCGCGCCGCGCGCCCATCACGGTTGCGCAGCTCGGCCGCAATCTCGACGCTTTCCCCGCGCGCCAGGCGCCGCACGCGCTTCGAGTCCCGCCACAACATCTCGAAACCAGCGGATCGGATGCGCGCGACGCTGACCTCCGTCACGCCGCGCGCCACGGCCAGACCAACCAGCAGCGCTCCACCCCATGCCACGATCGGGCCGCTACCGAGCGCGACGCCGAGCGCCGCGCTCAGGCTTGCAACGATGGAAAGGTGGACCGCGGATCGGGTTGGGTGGACCTGCACTCCCAGGTGAGAGTAGCCTATTTCCCGGTGGACGCTGAGCTGCTTGGTTGCCTTCGCGGCACGAATCCTCCTCTCCCCGAGCTCCCGCTGGGGGCCGACCGGCGGGGCTTGTCGCGCCCGCAGGCGTTTCGGCCTTCTCGTGAGTGCCCGGGTCAGCGTCGTTGATGGGTAAGCCCGTCGTCACGTTCGAGCGCCCGCTCTGCGGGTCGCCACGAAACGCCGGAAGGGTCCTCGGCCGTGCGCTGGTTCGCGCTTGCGCTCTGGTGGCCGGCCTCACGATCGTCGGACTCGCTCGCGCGGAGCATGCCGTGCATAGTCCCTACGAGATTTCGACCATCGAGGCCGAACTCACGCGCCGTAACCTCGAAGTCGAGCCGCGGCCGGAGGGCAAGCGCATATCGAGCGTCGAGATCATCCCGCTCGACGTGTTCGACGAGACCGATCCGGTCCCCGATTTTCTCAACGTATTTCATGTCACCACGCGCGAACGCATCATCCAGCGCGAGCTCTTGTTTCGCGTGGGAGAGCCGTTCCGACTGCGGCGCATCGACGAGACCGTACGAAACCTGAGAAGCTCCCCCGAGCTACCGCAATTGTCGCTCGTGTTGATCGTCGCTGCGCGCGATCCAGACGGCGATGGTGTGCGCCTGCTGGTGATCACGAAGGACGTTTGGAGCCTGCGGCTCAACTGGAACGCGCAGGTCGGCCCCGACGGCTTGACCTACCTGCTGCTGAATCCGAGCGAGCTGAACCTGCTCGGCACGCACGCCACGGTCGGCGGCTCGTTCCAGCTCTTGCGCAGCACCTACGCTCTCGGCATCAACGGTCGCCATCCGCGCATCTTTGGGACGCGGCTTACCGGGGGCGTGTCGACGAACATCATCTTGAATCGTCACACCGACCAGGCTGAAGGCTCGTTCGGCAATTTCTACTATGGACTGCCGCGCTACGCCGAGACCCAGCTCTGGTCCTACGGCACGGCACTCACCTGGAGCGACAGCATCGCGCGCGTCAGTCTCAGCACTGATCCGAAGGACCCGCTCGCCACCTCCAAGGTCCTCGGTTACCACGCCGAGCACTACGAAGAGGTGGTTTCGGCGACGCGTTCCTACGGGCGCCGCCACAAGTTCGACCTCACCTTCGGCCTGGAAGCTGACCGCCGAGCGTATCAGTCGCGAGCGCCGGTGGACACCGAGCCTGCGCTGCGCGAGCGCTTCGAGCAGAATGAGATCCCGCTGAGCGACACGCGCATTGGGCCATTCGTGCAGTTTTCGCAGTACGACAACGAATTCATGAAGACCATCGAGCTCGAGACGCTCGGGTTGCAGGAGGAGTTCCGGCTCGGCCCGGAGGTCCTGATGAAGGTCTATGCCGCCTCGAGTCGCACGGGGTCGACACGGGACTTGGTCGGCATCTTCACGGGTCTCTCATACACCTTGCGTGCAGGCGACGGTCTGTTGCGCGCGGTCGTCACCTCGAGTGGGGAGTACGCACGCGACGGCAAAGACCAGGCGATCGTCGCGGGGGCGCTGCGTTTTGCGAGCCCTCGTCTCGGCTTCGGGCGACTCGTGGTGGATGGTGTGTTGGAAAATCGCTACCGAAACTACTTGCGTGAACGTTCGGCCTTGGGCGGAAATAGTAGGTTGCGCGGCTACTCCTCCGCCGACACGGAGGCGATCGGCAGCGGGGCCCTACGTGGAGCCGATGCGCTGGTCGCGAATGCGGAATTTCGCACCCGCGGGGTCGACATCCTGTCTGCTCAATGCGGGCTGGCCGCCTTTTACGACGTCGGTGGCGCCGCGCCCCGCATGGGAGCCCTGGGGCTTCGTCACTCCGTGGGGTGGGGAGCGCGCGTGCTCTTGCCCGAATTCGACCGCGTGGTTTTCCGCGTGGACTGGGCGTTTCCGCTCAGCGCCGGGGCACAAACCTTTCCTGGTGCGCTGTTCTTCACGGTCGGCCAAGCGTTCTTGATGCCCAAAGTCGGGCGTTGTCTCAGCTGTACGCTGGAGCCGCGGGGCGCGGCCTATGGACTCTCTGACGTGACGTGGTAGACGCCGCGCGCGCAGAACGCGTGATTGGTGCGATGTTTCATGAGTACGCCGTCGACGATTTTAGTGACAGGGGCCACTGGGAAGCTAGGCACGGCGGTGTGTCGGGCGTTGATCGCGCGCGGCTTGAACGTGCGTGCCACCGACCTTCGATACGTTCCCGATTTTCCGACGCGGGTCGAGCTCGGTGATCTGCGCGATGAGCTCTTTGTGTACCGAGTGGTCGAAGGCTGCGACGCGGTCGTGCATTTGGGAAATCATCCGAACGCCTTCGTCGGCATCTCACCGCAACGCTTGCTGGCCGAAAACACGGCGATGAACGCGAACGTGTTCCAAGCTACGGTGGACCTCGGCATTCGCAGTATCGTCTTCGCAAGCTCCGTTCAAGCGACGATCCGCCGTGACCGGTTGACCAGCGGTCCGCCGTTCGAGATCCCGTATTTGCCACTCGATGGCGATTTGCCTCCGAACCCGGGGCTCAATACGTACGGGCAGAGCAAAGAGTACGCGGAGCGGATGTTGCGCTTGTTTGTCGCCGCAGATCCGACGCTGAGCGCGACGGCGATTCGTTTTCCGATGTTGGTGACCGAGTGGCTCCACAAACGCCTCACCACGGGGACGATGGCGCTAGGCTTCGTGGACTTCACGGAGTGCACGGCGCACCTCTACATGGAGGACGCCGGTCGCCTCGTCGTCGATGTCATCGAGCGCCGCCTGGCCGGGTATCATCAGTACTTCCCCGCGCTGACCATGCAGCTCAAGGGTTATCCCCTCGGCACGTGGGTCGCGGAAAAGTATCCAAGCGCCGTGCTGCGACGCCCGGTCGAGGAGCTCGACTCACTCGTGGATATCGACGCCATCACTCGTGAGCTCGGTTGGCGGCCCACCCAACGACTCGTTGTCCAGGTTGGCTGACAAGCGGCCGGGTGGCCGATTTTTGGGGCGCCTGAATCCGAGCGAAACTGAGCCAAGCATTGGCGCGTAGTGCGCTCTGCATGGATGTCCTGACCGACGTTCTGCAGACAGTCCGCGCTCGAGCTGCGTGTTCGGGTCGGATCGAAGCAGGCGCTCCCTGGGGACTGGAACTGGTCCCGCGCAGTGCGCGCGTTTTCACATCATCCTCGATGGGCAGCTCTGGCTGCGCACGGGATCCGGCGATCCAATCGAACTGACTCGCGGCGACTTGGTGGCGCTGCCACACGGCGATGGCCATTCGCTGTTCGACGCCCCGACGAGTGCAACGCGCTCCCTTCCTGAGCTGTTGCGCGAGAAGAAGGGGAAGGATCGCCTGCGCGTAGGCGGCGAAGGCGCCAAGGCTACTTTTTGGAGTGGGCGCATCGAGTTCGAGGATAGTCGCGGTAATCCGCTGCTGGCCGTGCTGCCGCGAGTCATCATCTTGCGCGGTGAGCTCGCCAAGTCCGTGCAGTGGCTCGAGCCAACGCTCGCCATCCTGTCCTCCGAGAGCTGCTCGGAGCGGCCCGGCTCGCAAACGGTGGTAAGTCGCCTGGCCGACGTGATCTTCATCCAGATCGTGCGCGGTTACCTAAACAGCCTGGGCGGTGAGGGCACCGGTTGGCTGCCCGCGCTCGCCGACCCGCAGGTCGGCGCAGC
This sequence comes from Sorangium sp., assembly GCA_019695485.1. GTDB lineage: Bacteria > Myxococcota_A > Polyangia > Polyangiales > Polyangiaceae > PMG-095. The sequence continues at coordinate 2,705 of JAEUAF010000864.1, read as the reverse complement.
GCTCGCCCTCGTCCATCAAAGCCCGGAGCGCGATTGGACGGTGCAGGAACTCGCGCAGCGCGTGGCGATGTCGCGCTCGGCGTTCGCCGCGCGCTTCACGCGTATGGTTGGCGAGCCACCGCTGCACTATGTCACGCGCTGGCGGATGCAACGCGCCGCGGCTTTGCTCCGAGATGGGCAGGCGAGCATCGCGCAGGTCGCCGAGGCAGTCGGTTACGAGTCGGAAGCCGCGTTCAGCAAGGCCTTCAAGCGCGCGATGGGCGTCGCTCCTGGCGCCTATCGTCGGGCGACGCGCCCGCGCTCATTGCTCGACGCTGCCTAGATCTTTGGTGACGCGGCAACGAGCGCCGCGTGGCCCAGCTCGAAATGGAGCCTGGGCTTAGCACCGCATGCGCGTCACTTGCCGCGCCGGTAGCTCACGCGATTGACGGCTTCTTCGGCCACACGCGCGCGGGCCTTCGGCTCGCCCTCGAGCTCGGGCACCAGCACCAAGCGATGGGCAAGCACTGCCGTCGCCACTTGTCGAATGTCGTCGGGGGTCGCGAACGCGCGACCTTCGAGCAGCGCGTGCGCCTTGGCTGCGCGCAGCAAAGACAGCGAGGCGCGCGGCGAAGCGCCCAGAACCACCTGCGGATTTTCGCGAGTGAAGCGCGCCAGGGCGACGGCATACTCCAACAGATCGTCCTCGACGTGCACGCGGGCCGCGACCGACTGCAACGTAATGACCTCGCCAGCCGTCAGCACCGGCTGCGCTTCAGGCGCCGCCACGCCGTGAGCGCGCAGCATCGCGACCTCGTCCCGCGCGCTCGGGTAGTCCATCGGGACGCGCACGAGGAAGCGATCGATTTGTGCTTCGGGGAGCGGATAGGTGCCTTCGAGGTCAATCGGGTTCTGCGTGGCAAGCACGAAGAAGGGCTCGGGCAATGCGAAACGATCGCCTTCGATGGTGGCCTGGTGTTCCTGCATGGCCTCGAGCAAGGCGGACTGGGTCTTGGCTGGAGCGCGGTTGATCTCGTCGGCTAAGAGCACGTTCGCGAAGATCGGGACGGGCCGGAGAGCGAACGTTCCATCCCTCGGGTTGAGAACGTAGGTGCCCGTGATGTCCGCCGGCAAGAGGTCAGGCGTGAACTGGACGCGCCGCACCGAGCAGCCGAGCGCGGCGGCGAAGGCTTTCACGAGCGTGGTTTTTGCGATGCCGGGCACGCCTTCGAGCAACACATGGCCGCGCGCCAGCAGCGCGACCAGCATGGTGTGGATGGCGCGCGCTTCTCCGATGTACACACGCGAGACCTCGCTGCGCACCGCAGCGAGCCGTGCTCGAGCCGCTTCAATCTCGTTCACTTGCAGGGCGACCATCACGTATGTCTCGTACTACTTTCCCGCGAAAGATCGGTGAGCAACTGGTCCAGGCTGCGTTCGTGGGCGGCCGCCTGGCCGATGGTGAGTCGACTGGGACGACCGCGCAAGATACTGTCGTGGGCCCGGCGCCCGACACGCAGCAGCGCCCGCGCGCGTTCGAGCACCCCCGTGTCGAGCCCGATGCGCTCGAGGGCGTCGAGGCTGGTCTCGGGGGCGGTCCCGAGTGGCAGTGCGGCTCGGGCCGCGAGCTCTTCGCGAAGCAGCGTATCGAGCTCAGAGATCAGGAGCGCGCGGTCTGTCGACGGGGCGGCTAACACCGCCGCGCGCCCGGGGATCCCACCCTGAGCCAGCAGCGGCACCAGTGCGGCGTGTCGAGGGGGCATGGCCCGATAGCGACGCAGCGCATAAAGGCCCGACCAGGCGAGCGCCACCAGCGAAGCCAGAGCGGCCAACACCAGTGCGACCGGCGAGGGGAGTCCGTCGCGGTGCCAGTTCGACAGCGTCTCGGTCGCGCTAGTAGCAGCTTGCGATAAGTGGCCCCGAAGGCCCTCGGCGCGGCCGAAATGACCCGCTTGGTCCAAGCGATTGGTCAGGATGTGAAGGGCCCCGCCGCGATGGCCCCAGGTATCGTCCTCGACCAGGTAGTCGACGAGCCCTTGCGCGAAGGCGCGGTTGCCCGGGTAACGCAGCATCAAGTTCACGACCACCGAGGGATCGGCCATCGCAAACAGCCTGCCTCGCCCTGCGATGACTCCCGTCACGGCAAGCGTGCCGTCCGGTTCGCCGAGCGCCGGGATGGTGAGCACTGGTGTCAGGTTCGGGTTCGTGAGGGCGCTTGGGTGGTTCGTGATGATGCGGTCCACGTTGGCCACCATCGGATGCCGGTTCTGCTCCTGCCCGGCCACGGCTTGCACCGCCGGCATGGCGATCGCCAGCGCCGGGTTGTCGCGGAGCGAGGCGGCGGGCCGCAGCGGCGCTTGGACGCGGTACACGTGGTAATGGGCGAGCAGGCGGTCCGCGCTGCCGAAGTCATCGAGCACCGCCAGCCGGCCTCCGGCCGCCAGGAACGCGCTCACCTCGCTGAAATCGAGTTCAACCTCAGGGTGTAGGACCAGCAGGCCGTCTCGAGGCGAGAGCGCCGAGAAATCGAGCTTCGCGACCACCCGGACGCGGTCCGCACCGAGCCGTTCGCGGGCCAGGTTCAGAAGCTCGCTGGTTCCCTCCCAGCTGCTGTCGTTGACGGCGAATGCAGCCGACGCGCGGACCGGTGCTGCGAGCAGCGCCGTGAAGCCCGCGACCGCAAGAAGCTTTCTGGTGCGGCCGCTGGTTCGGGTAGCCGATGAGGG